>JBOGXL010000173.1:0-4605 GCA_050694575.1 Actinomycetota bacterium
TGGTGGGTCTGTCCGTCGATCAGCTCGAGCAGGCGGTGGAGTCAACGCAAGCCGCCGGCGTGCCCGTGGATCCGGCAGCGGCGACGGCCACGGCCGACGAGGCGCTGGCCTGCGAGACGTAGCCGGACTCCGTGCCGTCCTCAAGAGATCTGTAACAGACGCGTGGAGGCATCCATCCCCTTCGACCTGGTGATCGCCAACGGGCGCGTCGTCGATCCGGAGACTCGACTCGACGCGACCAGAAACGTAGGGATGAACGGCGGATCGATCGAAGTGATCTCCGAGGCCCCCTTGGACGCGCCGACGATCATCGATGCCGCCGGCTGCATCGTCGCGCCGGGCTTCATCGATCTGCACTCCCACGCCCAGACCGTCGCCGGGCACCGTCTGCAAGCCTTCGACGGCGTGACGACGGCGTTGGAGCTCGAGTCGGGCGCCTCGCCGGTGGGCATGGCCCTGGCGCGCGCCGCCGAGGAAGGGCGTCCGCTGAACTACGGCTTCTCGGCCAGCTGGGGGCTGTGCCGGATGCACGTCCTCATCGACGTTCCGTTGAGCGGCAACGTCGGCGCGGCCATCGCACACTTCGGTGACCCACGATGGCAGGGCCCGGCCTCGGCCGAACAAGTGGACCGCATGCTCGGCCTGATCTCCGAAGACTTGTCGGCCGGAGCTCTCGGCGTCGGGATACTCGTCGGCTACGCGCAGGGCACAGACCCCGCCGAGTACAGCGCCGTCGCGCGGCTGGCCGCTTCCGCCAAGGCGCCGACGTTCACGCACGCGCGAGATCTCGTCGAGGTGCGGCCCGACGTCCCGATCGACGGCGCCGCCGAGATCGTCGGCGCCGCGAGTGAGACGGGCGCCCACATGCACTACTGCCACGTCAATTCGACGTCCACCGTCCACATCGACCGCGTCCACGGCCTCATCGACCGCGTCAGAAACGAAGGCGCAACCGTGAGCTTCGAGGCGTATCCATACGGCGCGGGCATGACCGTCATCGGAGCGCAGTTCCTGGCTCCCGACATGCTCGCGATGCGCGGGCTCGAGCCCTCGGATCTGGTGCTGCCCCTGACGGGCGAGCGGATAGCCGACGCGGAGCGGCTGGCGTGGATCCGCGAGAACGAGCCGCACCACACCGTGATCGTCGAGTTCATGGACGACCAGGACGGGCTTGCTCCGGGCGGGATCCTCCGCCGGGCGCTTTCGCTTCCGGGAACCGTCGTCGCCAGCGACGCGATCTTCCCCATCGACACGGCGACTAACGCCTTCGACTCGGACGCGTGGCCCCTGCCGAAAACGATGCGGACCCACCCGCGGACCTGTGGGACGTTCTCCCGATCCCTGCGCCTGCTCGTGGACGACGTGGGGATGAGCTGGGTCGACGCCGTCGAGCGTTGCACGTTGGAGCCGGCGCGAGTCCTGGAGTCGATCGCGCCGGCCATGGAGCGCAAGGGCCGGCTGCAGCCGGGGTGCGACGCCGACGTGGTCGTGTTCGATCCGAAAAGATTGCGCGATCAAGCGACATACCAGGAATCGATCGTGCCGAGCGACGGTGTCGAGCACCTGCTCGTGAACGGTGTTCCGGTGATCCGCGACGGCGAGCTCCTGACCGACGCGCGCCCCGGTCGGGCCGTCGTCGCCGGCTGATGACGGCCGACGTCCGGGGCGATCTCGAGGCGGTCTTCGAAGCCGCCGGCACAACGGGTTACGTGCACGCGCGCGACGTGGACGGCGAGGCCGGGATCGGGTTACGAGCTGACGAGCTCGTCGTCACGGCCTCCGTTTTCAAGATCGCCGTTCTGCTCGAGCTCTGTCGCCGAACGGCGTCGGGTGGCCTCGATCCCACCGAGCGCGTGCGCGTGACGAGCGAGGACCGCGGCCTCGGCCCCACCGGGTTGTCGGTGACGCTGGACGACGTCGAGCTTTCGTGGCGTGATCTGGCCTACCTCATGATGAGCGTGAGCGACAACACCGCCACCGACGTCATCATGCGGTGCCTCGGCCGGGACGCGATCCAGACCACACTGAACGATCTGGGCTTGTCCCAGACCAAGCTCGAGGGAACCTGCGCCGAGCTTCTGGGAACCTTCGCCGAGGATGTCGGTGTCGAGCCGGGTCCGAAGACGCTTCTGTCCGAGATCGACCCCGAAGCGCTCGCCCGCTGGCGCACCATCGACCCCCAGCGGACCACTCGCTCGACACCGGAGGAGACGACCCGGCTCCTGTCACTCATCTGGCGCGACGAAGCCGGCGATGCGGTGGCGTGTGCCGAGGCTCGCCGCATCATGTACCTGCAGGTCTGGCCGCACCGACTCACGGCCGGCTTCCCCGACGGCGTACGCCTCGGCGCGAAGACGGGAACGCTTCCCGGCATCCGCAACGAGGCCGGCGTCGCCGAGTACCCGGACGGCAAGCGTTACGCGGTGGCGGTCTTCACGCGGTCACAAGTCTTCGCCGACCGCCGGCCCGAGGTCGACGCCGCCATCGGGAAAGCGGCCTACCTCGCCGTCGAGGCGCTACGGATCCGCGGCTGAGCGCGCCGCACTCGTACGAGCGCACAAAAGGCCGTCCCGTCGTTTGGTCGTTACGCCTGGGAATCGACACCCTCGGTCACCCATGATTCGGGACATGTCGCTGGACGATTGGATCGAGGAGCAGCGAAAAGCGTTCGAGGTCCCGGGGCTGGCCGTCGGGGTGATCCACGACGCAAAGACGGTGCTCAGCCGGGGCTTCGGCCTGCGCGACGTGGCCGGGGGGCTGCCGGTCACGCCCGACACGGGCTTTGGGATCGCGTCCGTCACGAAAGCCTTCACCGCGGCGGCCGTCGGCGCGCTCGTGGACGACGGCCTCGTCGAGTGGGACCGTCCGGTGCGCGAGTACATCCCGAACTTCAAGATGCACGACCACGTTGCGACGGGGTGCCTGACGCCGCGCGACCTCCTGTGCCACCGCTCGGGGCTCCCGCGTCACGACGTCGTCTGGTACGGGCGAAGCGACCGCACCCGGGCCCAGCTCGTCGAGTCGTTGCGTCACCTCCAGCCCAGCAAGCCCTTCCGCTCCACCTGGCAGTACAACAACCTCATGTACGTCACGGCCGGTCATCTATGCGAGATCCTCACGGGCTCGACGTGGGAGGAGCTCGTGCGTCGCCGGATCTTCGGGCGCGCCGGCCTGACCGCATCGACCTTCTCCCACGAGGAGTCGGGCGAGCTCGGTGAGGTGTGCCTCCCCTACGCCAGACGCAAGAGCGAGGTTACGCTGATCCCGTATCGTTCCTCGTCCGACGCGACCGGGCCCGCCGGCAGCATCTATTCCACGCTCGCCGACATGTCGGCTTGGCTGCGCTTGAATCTCGACGGCGGAAAGCTCGGCGACCAACGAGTCTTGTCGGAGGACACTGTCCGGCAGCTGCACGCCCCACAGATGGTGATGAGCGAGCAGTCCTTCTTCCCGGAGGTGTACGACAGCGCGTACGGGCTGGGCTGGCACATCGGCAACTACCGGGGGCGCAAGGTCGTCCATCACGGAGGCAACATCGACGGCTTCACGTCGCTGGTCACCATGCTCCCGGGCGAGGGGGCCGGGGTCGTTGTGCTCGCGAACAAGGGAGCGACCCTCATCCGCGGCGCGATCGCCTACCACGTCTTCGACGAGCTGCTCGGGTTGGATCCACTTCCGTGGGGGCAACGACTCGTCGGCCTCGAGCAGGCCATGGTTACCGGAGCGAAGGAGGCAAAACGCCTCGCCGACCGAGTCGAAGGGACGACCCCGGCGCATCCGCTCGAGGACTACGCGGGCTCCTACGAGCATCCGGCCTACGGGTCGCTGGACGTGGAGATCGACGGCGATCGGCTCCGCCCGAAGTTCCGCGACCTCGACGTCTCGTTCGAGCATCGTCACTACGACCTGTTCGACCTCGAGATCGAAGAGGTCGAGGACGCGCAGTTGACGGCGACGTTCCACACGTCCCCGGACGGGACAATCACGTCCATGTCGGCGCCGCTGGAACCAACAGTCGACCCGATCGTGTTCGCGCGCGTCCCGGACCCGATGCCGCCGGCGGAGGTCTGCGAGCGGATAGCCGGCACCTATGCCATGGGTCCGTTGGACGTAACGATCGAGTTCGCAGCCCCTGATCGCCTCGTGGGACGCATCCCCGGCTCCGGCGCGTACGCGCTCGTCCCGTACCGAGGACTGAAGTTCCGGGTGGAAGGACTCCAGCACGCCACCGCGACGTTCAAGCAGGAGGACGGTCGGTTCGTCGAGCTGCTCCTTCAGCCCGTCGGCGTGCTCCGGCGCAAGGACGCGCGAACGCTCACGTGACACGTTCTCCCACGTGAAGGATGCGGCGAGTGGTACGGCTTCACTGACGCGCTCTGAGCGGGTACTTCTCAGGATGCTGGATCGAGTCGAGCGTGAGGTCGACATCGAGATCGGGCCAGTGCAGGTGGTGAGGCTGGGGACGCTCCACGCGAAGAATGGCGGCAGCTGTAGCGTTCTTGAACCAGGGGAACTCGTCGTAGGGGAGAAACAGCTCGCGGTCGTCCACCAGAACCCAGAAACCGTGGGCGGAGATGTTCGAGACCTCAGCCTCGTGGGAAGTGT
>JBOGXL010000174.1:0-3301 GCA_050694575.1 Actinomycetota bacterium
CATCAGACCGAGACATCCTGCGCGAGTTCCTTTCCGAGTCCTCGATCCTCTCCTTCGCCGGAGGGATCCTCGGCGGGGTCCTGGGATATCTCTTCACGTTCGCGCTGAACGCTTCGACGAGAGACACGGGCGTGATCGCGTTCACCGTGACGCCGCGACTCGCTCTCTTTGTCTTCGCCTTGTCCCTCATCATCGGGGCGGGAGCCGGTCTGCTTCCGGCTCGACGAGCGGCCCGGATCGATCCCGTCCGGGCGTTGAGGACCGTGGGCTGATGACGACCAACGGATCTGCGGTCCTCGAGATCGTGGATGTCCGCCGGACGTACCACCTCAGCCGGGCGATCGATGTCCCGGCTCTGCGCGGCGTGTCGCTGACCTTCGTCCCCGGAGAGCTCGTGACCATCGTCGGGCCGTCGGGCTCGGGGAAGACCACGCTCCTCAACGTGGGGGGCCTCCTCGACCACCAGGACGCCGGTGACGTGATCGTCGACGGCGAGGCCACGGCCGGCCTGCCCGACCGCGAGCGGACCCGGGTCCGGCGGGAGAAGATCGGCTTCGTCTTCCAGTCCTTCAACCTCCTCCCCCACCTCACGGCTGAGGAGAACGTGGCCATGCCCCTGCGCTACGGCCTGGCCCCCAAGGCGAGCCCGGCGACCGAGCTCCTGGCCCACGTGGGCCTGGGCGAGCGGCGAGATCACCGTCCCGACCAGCTCTCGGGAGGCGAGCAGCAACGGGTGGCCATAGCCCGGGCCCTCGCCCTGGACCCGCCGATCCTCCTGTGCGACGAGCCCACCGGCGAGCTCGACTCGGAGACCGCCGCCGGGATCCACGAGCTCCTCGGGGAGCTCAGGCGTGCCGGGAAGACCCTCGTGGTCGTTACACACAACGAGGAGCTGGCCCGGATCGCCGACCGGAGCATCCACATGCGCGACGGCGTTATCACTGACGATGGCGCGAAGCGTCGGCGCCGGGCAAGCTCGAGGTCAAAGGGGTCGGATGGCAACCGACGGTCGGCGAAGCCGGCGGCGTCCCAAGGTTCCGGGCGCAAGCGCGCCCGCTGACCCACGTCCGAACTTTCCCGACCAGACCGTCGTCTTCCCCTCTGGGACCCAGACCGGGGGGGAACCATCTACCAGTCAGGCACTAGCAGCACGGCGGCCGCCGGCCACGCTCGACGAGCGCTGGCTGAGCCCCATCGTCGAGCTGGCACGCCTGGGCGACCTCGAGGCCTTCGAAGCGATAGTCCGGGCGATGCAGGGCCCGGTACGCTCCTTCACACGCCGGCTGCTCCGGGATCCGCATCTCGGCGACGACGCGGCGCAAGAGACCTTCCTCCGCATGTGGAAGGGCGTCCGTCGCCACGAGCCCCGCGGACGTTTCATCGCCTGGACGTTCACCGTCGCCCGCAACACGTGCATCGAGTTCATGCGGCGCGAGGCCCGTACGCCGATCCCGGTCGAACAGAACGAGGTCTCGACGGACGACTCCGAAACGAGAGAGCTCCGACGGGTTATCGACGATGCGATAGCCGCCCTCGGCGAGCCGTTTCGCTCGACGTTCGTCCTTCGGGAGACCGGGCTGTCCTACGACGAGATCGCCGAGATCCTCGGCTGTCCGGTGGGAACCATCCGATCGCGCCTTCACGTCGCTCGACGCCGACTCGTCGAATTGCTCCGTCCGGTGCTGGGGGCTGAAGACTAAATGAGCGCGAAGCGATCATTTAGAGCTTGCCGCGAAGCGGGGTGTTTCTAGTGGAATCCAGACTAGACGCCGTCCTCGAGCGAACACGTGAGCCGCAGCCGGTCGACGAAAGATTCGTCCGGAGCGTGATCGCCGAGGCGCGCGCCGACAGGCAGCGCGTCCGGCGCCGTCGCCGCGTCGTTCTTCAGCCGCTGGCACTGGCCGCCGCCGCTGCGATCATCGTAGGGAGCGGCGTGGCGGCGCTCGTTCGCTCGACCGACGTCACACCGGACGCCGCGATGGACACAACGCAAGCACCGACGATCGCCCCGACGACGCCGGGCCGCGTACAGGAGCAAACGCCGGCCGTGCCGGTCCCTCCCGCGGCCGACGTCGGCGAAACCACATCGGTCCGCCGCGGCGATCTCGAATGGGGATACGCATCGGGTACATCTGCGTACGCGGTGGATCACGAAACCGGCTTGCGTCTCGACACACAGATCTCGAAGACCGAGTTCGACACCGACGTGCCACAGCGCATCAGGCTGAAGCTCACGAACACCGGACGCCGCCCGGTCGCCGTCTCGGCCCCCGGCGGCTGCGCGCTGATGGTCAATGTGTACCCGGACGACTCGGTCGCCGACGATCACTCGTGGCGTTGTGCGAACGCGTCGGACGAACCGGGAGTTCCCGGGACCGACAGCTTCGTTCTCGGGCCGGGCGGCACACACGTGGGGGAGGCGACCATCGTGCTCGCCAACGGCGACTGGCGCGTGGTTGGGATGTGCCGCTGCTCCTACCAAACGGCCGCGAAGTCCAGCCCCCGCCCGGACGACAACCCGATCGACGAGTTGCCCGAGCTCGGAACCGGACTGCTGTCGAACCCCACGCCCGAACAACGGACGGCCGACAAGGGCTCGCCGACCCTCGTCACTCCACCGATCCGCGTGAAGGCCACCTAGCGTTCCGCGATCCGTCGCGCCGTGTAGCGTTGTTGGCCACGGGGACGTAGTGCAGCTGGCCTAGCACGCAGGCCTTTCAAGCCTGTAACGCGGGTTCGAATCCCGTCGTCCCTACCAGGTTGGTGTCGAGCGTCCAAGGGGGACATGTGCCGAGCGATCTCGTTCTCAAGTCCATGAACTCTTTCCATCGAATGCTGTTCCGGGCATCCAACGGCCGGCTCGGCGGCAAGCTCCTCGGGATGCTCGTGGTGGACCTCAAGACCGTAGGACGCAAGTCCGGGAAGGAGCGGTGGTCGATGCTCACGTCGCCCGTACAGGAGGGCGATGCCATCGTGCTCGTGGCGTCCCGCGGCGGCGATCCGCAGCACCCCGGCTGGTACCACAACATCAAGGCCAACCCCGACGTCGAGATCGTCACCCGGGCCGGGCGCAGACCGATGCGCGCGCGTGTGGCGTCCTCCGACGAGAAGGAACGGCTGTGGCCCGAAGTCGTGAAGAAGTACCGCGGCTACGGTCAGTACCAGAAGCGTACGACCCGCGACATCCCCCTGGTGATCCTCGAGCCCGCCTGACGGATCGCCACCAGATCGAAACCGCCGTTGACCTGACCGAAACATCCGGCGGCCTACTGTGGGGCAGCCGATCGAGGAGGTCAGCGTG
>JBOGXL010000175.1:0-2341 GCA_050694575.1 Actinomycetota bacterium
CCGGGCGGCGGCGATCCACGGACCGATCCTGACACTTGGAGCGATTGACGGTAAGCTGTTTTCGCTGGTAGCGTCACCTTTCGCGCCTGGCGCGTTTTTGGCGCCGGGCGTTCGTGTGTGACCGGCCGTCGTTCGGGCCATCAATACGAGGAGAGCCGTGCCGACCATTCAGCAGCTTGTCCGGAAAGGCCGCAAGGTCCCCCGGACGAAGGTCAAGACGCCGCACCTCAAGGGCGCGCCCCAGCGCCGAGGGGTGTGCATCCGCGTCCACACGGCCACCCCCAAGAAGCCCAACTCGGCCCTCAGAAAGATCGCCCGCGTACGTCTGAGCTCGGGCGTGGAGGTCACCGCGTACATCCCCGGCGAGCAGCACAACCTTCAGGAGCACTCGATAGTCCTGGTTCGCGGGGGCCGCGTGCGCGATCTCCCGGGTGTGCGCTACAAGATCATCCGCGGCGCACTCGACACGTCCGGCGTCGCCGGGCGCAAGCGCAGCCGGTCGAAGTACGGCACGAAGCGGAGCAGCTAGCCATGCCGCGCCGAGGACCCATCCCCAAGCGCGAGATCCGTCCGGATCCCATCCACCAGAGCCAGCTCGTCACGCAGCTCATCTCCAAGGTCATGCAGCACGGGAAGAAGACGCTCGCCGAGCGCATCGTGTATCGCGCGCTCGACGACCTCACGCAGCGATCCGGTATGGAGCCGGTACCTGCGCTGAAGAAGGCTGTCGACAACGTCCGGCCGATGCTCGAGGTCCGATCCCGGCGAGTGGGCGGCGCGACGTATCAGGTCCCGGTCGAGGTGCCTTCCCGCCGGGGAACGTCGCTGGCCATCCGCTGGCTCGTGGGCGTGGCCCGCGACAGGCGCGGCAAAGCCATGGCCGACAAGCTCTCCTCCGAGCTCCTTGATGCCCTCCAAGGAACGGGAGCTGCTGTAAAAAAGAGGGAGGATCTGCATCGGATGGCCGAAGCGAACAGAGCTTTCGCGCACTACCGCTGGTAAAAGCCCAATCCGCAGTGCTCAAACGGCCGGGGGAACCCGGCCGTTCGTTGTGAGGAAACGCATTGGCAGAAGAGGAAGTCATGGCAGCACAAGCAGCACGCAAAGACTCGCTGGAGGCACCCTCCAAGCAGGAGGGTCGCCGCCGCTCGTCCGGGCTCCCGATCCGGGAGTTCCCCCTCGGCCTGACCCGCAACATCGGGATCATGGCCCACATCGACGCGGGCAAGACGACCACGACCGAGCGGATCCTCTACTACACGGGCAAGACCTACAAGATCGGAGAGGTCCACGAAGGCTCCGCGGTCATGGACTGGATGGACCAGGAGCAGGAACGCGGCATTACCATCACCTCCGCCGCCACCACTGCTCGGTGGAAGGACCACTGGATCAACATCATCGACACGCCCGGCCACGTCGACTTCACCGTCGAGGTGGAGCGCAGCCTGCGCGTGCTCGACGGCGCGGTGGCGGTCTTCGACGCCGTCCAAGGCGTCGAGCCGCAGACGGAGACGGTCTGGCGTCAGGCCAACCGCTACAAGGTTCCGCGCGTGTGCTTCGTCAACAAGATGGACCGCACGGGCGCCGATTTCGAGCGAGCCGTCGAGATGATCAAGGACCGGCTCATCGAGCCGCACCCCGTACCCATACAGATCCCGTGGGGATCGGAGGACCGCTTCGTCGGCGTCATCGACCTCGTGGAGATGAAGGCCCTGCGCTGGTCATCGGAGGGCATGGGCGACGAGTGGGACACGCTCGACATCCCGGATGAGCTCGCCGAGAAGGCGCTGGAGTCCAGAAATGCGCTTATAGAAGATCTCGCGGAGGTCGAGCACGACGAAGAGATGATGACCCACTACGTCGACGGCACACAGCCGACGCCCGACGCCCTGCGCGCCGCCGTGCGTCGCCACACGCTGAAGATGGAGCTCGCGCCCGTGCTGTGCGGCTCGGCCTTCAAGAACAAGGGTGTCCAGCCGCTGCTCGACGCCGTTGTCCACCATCTGCCGTCCCCGGACGACATCCCACCGGTGTCGGGCGAGGACCCGAAGTCACACGAGATCATCGAGCGCAAGCCCGACGACGCCGAGCCGTTCTCGGCCCTGGCCTTCAAGATCGTGACCGACCCCTACGTGGGCCGGCTCACGTACTTCCGGGTGTACTCCGGAACGCTCCAGGCCGGGGGCCACGTCCACAACGTCACCGCCGACCGCAAGGAGCGGGTCGGGCGGCTCCTGCGCATGCACGCCAACCACCGCGAGGACGTCGACGCGGTGTTCACCGGCGACATAGTCGCCTCGGTCGGGATGAAGCAGTCGTTCACCGGCCACACGCTCGCCGA
>JBOGXL010000176.1:0-1910 GCA_050694575.1 Actinomycetota bacterium
ACGACGACCTGACGTCGGTGGTGCAGGGATGGGCCGCCGAGCACCCGACGCTCTTCGGTGTTTCGAGCATCGGACAGTCCTACGAGGGCCGCGACATCTGGCTCGCGACGGTCACGAACACCGAGACGGGCCCCCACGACGAGAAGCCGGCCTTCTGGGTGGAAGCAAACATCCACGCGTCGGAGGTGACGGGCTGCACGGCCGCGCTGCACCTGTTGCACAAGCTCGTCACGTCCTACGACAGGGACCCGAAGGTGACACGCGCGCTCGACACACGCACCTTCTATGTCGTCCCGAGGCTGAACCCGGATGGTGCGGAGTGGGCGCTCGCCGAGCGTCCGAAGATCATCCGCTCGAGCACACGGCCGTATCCGCGTCCCGACGAACAGGACGGACTTCATCGCGAGGATGTCGACGGCGACGGCCGGCTGCTCTCCATGAGGATCCGCGACCCGAACGGGCCGTGGAAGGTCCATCCGGACGAGCCACGCCTGCTCGTCCGGCGCGCACCGGACGAGGACGATCCCGGCGCCGAGTACTATCGGCTGCTGCCGGAAGGAACGATCCGCAACTTCGACGGCGTCATGGTGAAGCTGGCGCCGGCGCTGCAGGGTCTGGACCTGAACCGGAATTTCCCGGCCGAGTGGGGGCCGGAGAACGAGCAGCCGGGCGCCGGTCCCTTCCCGACGTCCGAGCCCGAGATCCGGGCCGAGGTCGAGGCGATAGTCGACCGTCCGAACGTGTGCGGGTACATCAGCTACCACACGATGTCGGGCGTGCACCTGCGCCCGTATTCGGGGCATCCCGACGACGACATGCCGACCGACGATCTGCGCACGTACCGCTGGCTGGGTGAGGAGGCGACGAAGCTCACCGGGTACCCGGCCGTGTCGATCTTCCATGACTTCAAGTACCACCCGAAGCAGGTCATCAAGGGCGGATCCGACGACTGGCTGTACGAGCACCTCGGTGTCTACGCGTGGACGACCGAGTTCTGGAGCCCGATGCGAGCCGCGGGCATCACCGACTTCAAGTTCATCGACTGGTTCCTCGATCACAGCGAGGAGGACGACCTCAAGCTCCTCGAGTGGAACGACACCCAGCTCGACGGGAAGGGATACGTCCGGTGGTATCCCTTCGAGCATCCGCAGCTCGGCCCGGTCGAGCTCGGCGGCTGGGACAGGATGTTCTGCTGGACGAACCCGCCGCCGCACGTTCTTGAGGCCGAGATCGCGCCGCACGCCGACTTCGCGATCCTCCACGCGCTCATCTCGCCGAAGCTCGAGATCCATTCCCTCGACCACGAAGCCCTCGGCGAGAACAAGCACCACGTGCGGCTCGTCCTGGCCAACAGCGGCTGGCTGCCGACCAACCTCTCGCAGAAGGCGATCGAGCGGAAGGCGGTCCGGCCCGTGGAGGTCGAGCTCACGTTGCCGGAGAACGCGCGGGTCGTCGGCGGCGAGACGCGGACGGAGGCCGGGCAGCTGACCGGACGCAACATGAAGCGCAACACGATCGGTTGGCGAGCCGACGACTCCACGACCGACCGAGCCAAGGTCGAGTGGGTCATCGAGGCGCCCGGCGGCGGCACCCTGGGCATCGAGGCGCGCCACCAGCGGGCCGGCGTCGTGCGCGCGGACGTGCAGCTCTGAGTCTTGAGCGCCGCTACAGGATGAACCCGGTGATGTCGACGGCGACGTGCGTCGGCTGCGACATCTCGATGTTGACCTTGCCCGACGAGCCGACCCGCGACACGAAGAAGCTTGCCACGCGCTGGTTCGCACCGGCCCACAGGATGTTCGATGTGCCTCCGCGCGTCCCGCCGAACGGGTAGATCGCTCCGAAGCCCCGTCCGACCGTTCCAACGACGACGAGGCTCCCGAAGACCCCAATGGCGTTGGTCGGCACGC
>JBOGXL010000177.1:0-6148 GCA_050694575.1 Actinomycetota bacterium
CTATCAGGTGCGCGACGGAGCGTTCCTTCGCCGCCCCGGCCCGCGCACCGCTCTGCGCAAGCTCGCGCGCGCCGACCAGAACGGCCCGGCGACCGACCTCGTCACCGCAGCCGCGACGGAGCTCGGCTGGCATCCGTTCAACGTGCCGGACGAGGGGGCGGGGCAAGAGGAGGTCACGCGCCTCGCCGACCTCGGACGTCTCGTCCGCCTGGCCGAGGAATTCGAAGGTTCGCTCGCCGCCTTCCTCACCGACCTGCGCCTGCGCTTCGAGGACGAGAACGGCCGTGGCGTCGTCCTTTCCACGTACCACCGCGCGAAGGGCCTCGAGTGGGGCGCGGTCTTCCTGCCGCGTCTCGAGGAACGGGAGATGCCGTTCGCCTTGTCGAAGTCCGACGACGAGGTCGCCGAGGAGCGCCGCCTCCTTTATGTCGGGATCACGCGAGCCCGCTCGCACCTGAGGGTGTCCTGGGCCCGGGAACGAGACGGGCGCCGCGTCCGGCCGTCGCGCTTCCTGGACGAGCTCCGTCCCGGCACGCGCGTCACGCGAACCCCGAGCGCGAAGACCAACGGCGACGCAGCCGTCGACTCCGAACTGTTCGCGAAGCTGCGCGCGTGGCGCAAGAAGGTCGCCGACGCCGCGGAAGTACCGGCCTATGTCGTCTTCCCCGACAAGACGCTGCACGAGATCTGCGACCGCAGCCCGAAGACGCTCGTCGAGCTGTCGCGCGTGTCGGGAGTCGGGCCAACCAAGCTTTCGCGCTACGGCAACGCCGTCCTACAGCTCGTCCTCGACGCCTGAGGTCCTGCCCAACTGTAAGCGCGGTCGGTGGCGGCCCCTACACTGAGGGTGCATCCAGAGAGGACGGCGAGACCGGCGTCCCGGCAACCTGCCCGACGCGGCAAGGTGCTCGAAAAGATGCGGCTCCGCGGGCGGAGCAACAAAGGCGTCGACGCCGGTCTTTCCGGGGGAGGAGTTTGGCATGGACGCAGGACTGGCCACCGACATCATCCGCGTCGATCGCGGCTCGCTCGCCCAATGGCGGGACGGGATCACCTCCGTGTACGCGCAGGTCTTCCAGGCGGCGCCTTGGCACGAGACGGACGATACCGTCACGTGGTTCGGCGGCGAATGGCTCGACTACTGCGTCAGACTCGACTCGTTCAGGTGCTTCGCGGCCACTCGTGACGACACCGTCGTTGGCTTCTCGATGGGCCTCCGGTTCGAGGAGCACCACGACTGGTTCTCGGCGCTGGCCAAACAGCTCGAACTCGACCCGAGCGTCGACTGGCTGTCCGACACCTTCTTCGTCCACGAGCTCGCTGTTCTCCAAACACATCGAGGCTGCGGGATCGGCTCGGGCCTCCACGACGCGCTGCTCGCGAGCACACCGTCGCCCTTGGCTCTGCTGACGACCAACGCCGTCGGCCCGGCTCCCGCGGCCGTGCTGTTCGCCAGAAGAGGGTGGAAGTTCCTCCTCGAATCGTGGGAGGCCCGGCCCGGAGACTCACCACAACACGTGATGGGCCTGAGAAAGGACGAGCCGTGACGCCGAGGCTCGAGTGTCCGAACTGCCGGTACAGTGCCAGACGTGCGGCCACGCTTGGTCGACCCGACGACCGAAGTCGAGTCCCTTATAGGGTCGTAGTGTGATGCGCCGCGCCGTTATCGCCGTGCTGGTTGTGGCCGGTGCGGGTTTCGTTTCGTGCGAGAACGACACGGACGGTGAGCGCGCCGCGCCAAGTCCCACGACGACCAGCGCGCGATCAGCGGGTGGACTCGAGATCGAGGAATTCGACGTCCCCGACGGCTCCCGTCCGCACGACGTGGCCGTCGCCGACGACGGCACCGTCTGGTACACGGCCCAGGCCACCGGCGAGATCGGCAAGCTCGACCCCGACGACGGCTCGACCGAACACATCGACCTCGGCGAAGGCTCGGCCCCCCACGGAGTCATCATCGGCCCCGACGACGCGGCGTGGATCACCGACAGCGGCCTCAACGCGATGGTCCGCGTCGACCCCGAGACCGAGGACCTGCGCGTCTACCCCCTGCCCGGCAACGAGCGCGCCAACCTCAACACCGCGGCCTTCGACCGCCGCGGCGTCCTGTGGTTCACCGGCCAAGCCGGCTTCTACGGAAGCGTCCAGCCCGTCACCGGCCAGGTCCGCGTGTACGACGCGCCCGGCGGGCGCGGCCCATACGGCATCACGGGCACGCCAGGCGGCGACATCTACTACGCGTCGCTCGCCGGCGATCACATCGCACGCGTCGACACCACGACGGGTGAAGCCACGCGCATCGACCCGCCGAGCCCCGGCACCGGCCCCCGCCGCGTGTGGTCGGACTCGGAAGGCAACGTCTGGATCAGCGAATGGGAGGCCGGCAAGGTCGGACGCTACTCCCCCGACGACCAGTCGTGGGAGGAATGGGACCTTCCCGGCGAAGCGCAGACGTACGCCGTCTTCGTGGACGATCGCGACATCGTGTGGTTGAGCGACTTCGGCAACAACACGCTCGTCCGCTTCGACCCGGAGACCGAGAAGTTCACCTCACTCGAGCTTCCGGCTGACCCCGGCAACGTCAGGCAGATCCTCGGCCGTCCGGGTGAGGTCTGGGGCGCCGAGTCGGCCGCCGACGCCCTGGTGGTCGTCCGCACGAGCTAGGTTCGCAGCCCTTCGAGTAGTCGGTGGACGGTCTCGCCGACCTCGCGGCGCGCGGTCTCCCGGTCGTCGGCCTGTCCGATGAGCATCGCCGCCTCGTTCAGAACGCTGAAGAACATCGGCGCGAGCAGATCGATGGGCTGCTTCGCGATGATGCCGGCGTCCATGAGGATCTGGATGCCGAGCCTGATAAGACCGAGCATGTGCATCTCGGCATGCTCGCGCCACTCCTGCCATCCGAAGATCGCGGGACCCTCGACGATCGCCAACCGCTGAAACTCGCCTTCCGCACATGCATCGAGAAATTCGTCGATCCCGAGAGCGAACCCGCGCCACGGGTCCTCGGTGACCAGCGGCATCGCGACCTGCTCGATGCGCTTGCCGAGCTCCTCGCCTATCTCGTCGCAGACGTAACCAAACAGGTCCTGCTTGTCCTTGAAGTGGTGATACAGCGCGCCGCGCGTCACGCGCGCGTGCTTGGCGATCTCCTCGGCGCTGACTCCGTTGAAGCCCTTCCGGGTAAACAGTGTTCGCGCCGACCGCAGGAGCGCGGCGCGGGTTGCATCGGCGTGCTCGTCTCTGAGGGTCTTGACTGACATACACACTGTATGTAGAATACACGCTGTATGGCAAGAAGCTCGAGCAGTAGAGCACGAAGCACGAGCCGGCCAAATCCTAGGCCCGCCAACAGGGCCGAACAACCCACGCCGTTCCTCCGGCGATGTTCGTCGCGGTGGCTCGGGATCGCACTCGCCCTCGCGCTCATAGGCGGTAGCGCCGGAGTCATCTACCTCTCGCGCGGTCCCCAGACCGTGACGGCGGAGCAAGCCGTCGACGACTTCCGGTCGAACGCGACGCAAGAGCGCGAAGCCGAGACTCCGACCGCAGAACCGCAGAGCGCGCCGGCGCCCGCCCGACCCGGGACGGCTCCGGCGGCCCAACCTCAGCAACCTCGGGCCGCCCAGGGCGGCTACGCGCCTATCAAAGAGGGCGTCTTCGTGTTCGCGACCGAGGGCTACGAGGAGACCGACGCGCTAACCGGACAGCGACACGACTACCCCGACGAGACCGCGATGACGATCCGCAACGGCGGCTGCGGATGGATCTCGCGATGGGAGCCGATGCGCGAGCGGTGGGAAGAGACCGAGTTGTGCGAGAAAGCAGACGGCACGTCGATGGGCCGCTACACGATCTACCACGAGTTCTTCCAGCGCGGCGACCGGGAGGACTTCTCGTGCCCGGATTCCTACGTCCAGAAACCGTCGGCCAAGCCCGGCGACACGTGGACGTTCTCCTGCACGTCCAAGCAGAGCAAGGTGGACGGAAAGGTCACCGTCGTCGGGCTCGAGGACGTCAACGTCGGCGGACGCCTCCTTCCGACGGCCCGCTACCGCTACGACATCAAGGTCAGCGGAGCCAACACCGGGACGATAGTGCAGGATCGCTGGCTCTCGAGCTCGCCTCGGGTGATGGCGCGCATGACGCAGGACGCGGACATGACGGTGTCGAGTCCGTTCGGTCCGGTGAGCTACGAGGAGAAGTTCCAAATCGACCTGACATCGGTCGAACCCCGCACCTAAAGCGTCAGCAGCTCTCGACGCAGAAGTCCTGTTGTCCCGAGCGCAGCTGCGGGTCGGAGGCGAGGACTCCTTCGGCCTGGTACGTCCCGGCCTCCACGAACGAGCCGTCGCTGTCGCTTCCGTTCCAGATCTCGGAGTACGTCTTGCACTCCCCCGGCTCCCAGGGCTCGGTCCCGTACTCCTGCGTGAAGACCTGACCATCGGACCACCGCCAAACGACCTCGCCGTTGCGGCCGACCTCGAAGTCGTAGCGCTGGCCGGTCGGGAAGGTCTGGTCGATGGTCTCGCTGCCGTTGTTGCACGCGCTGAGCGTGAGCTCGAAACGGCGCCCGAGGAAGGACTGGTCGCTGACCTCGAGGGTTACATCGAGGGATGGCTCGCCCGGCTGATCGGCGGCCGCCGCCGGCGCCGCTCCCTCGGCCGAGCTTCGCGACCCGGGCGCGCTGAGCGTGGCGGCGGACGATCCCCCGTCCGTGGCTGCTCCCATATCGGGCGCGGTCGCCAAACGATTCTCCCCGGACGTCTCTCCTTCAGTCGTCGCGGGCGAAGCCGTTCCGGCGACGATTGGCGGCGTCGGCGGCAGTCGCAGCGCCTGGGCAAGGTCTCGTTTGGCGTCCCCGCCCGGGAGGCCGCCGGCGAACAGTGCACTGAGCGCGATGAGCGCGATGATCCCGCCGCCGCTTCCCAGCACGATGTGCTTGCGGCGTTCGATCCGGGCCGCGCGCGACCGGATGGCGTCGACGGGCGCCGGAGTCCGAGAGCGTTCGCCCTGCAAGTGGATGAGCGGGTCGCTCATGACTCGTCCCCGAGCTGCGTCCGCAACTTCTCGCGCGCTCCGTGCAGGAGCGACTTCACCGTCCCGGGACGGCACCCCATAACCGCGGCCGCCTCGTCCATCGTCAGCCCGAGCACGTAGTGGAGCGCTACCGCCGCTCGCTGCCGCGGGGGCAGCGCGTTGACGGCTCGGTGCAGCTCCGGATGGGCCTCGGGTCCCTCGACGGTCATCTCCGTCCTCTTACCCAACCGCGCTACGGCTTTGAGCTCGCGCGCCGCACGGCGGCGCCACGAGATCGCGAGGTTCGTGGCCACGCGGTGCACCCAGCCCACCGGGTTGCCTTCCGGCCAGAGCTTCGACCAGTTGATGTAGGCGCGCGCGAACGCTTCCTGGGTCACGTCCTCCGCGGTGGCGCGGTCTCCGACTATCACTCGTACGGCCGACACGACTCTCCCGTATCGCTCGTTGCAGAACGCCTCGAAAGCCTCCTCCGGGGAGGCCTCCTCTTGCGAAACGCCACGGGACGCGGGGCGGTTCAGTGCGACCTCAAGCGCCACGGCTACGCTGCCAGAGGAGCCATCCGCCGAAGCCGGCCACACCGAGTCCGGCGAGGATCCCGATCACCGCGACAGCAGGGATGGCGCTGCCGCCCGTTTCATCGGGCTCGCCGAACGTGAAGGGACTTTCCGTCGGCTCGGTCGTCGGCGACTCGGTCGGCGACGCCGACGGTGAGGGGGACGCGCTGGGCGGGGCGGTCGTGCTCGGTGGCGCCGTGGTCACGGGAGCCGGCGCCGGAGCCGGCTGCGATGTGGGCTTGGGCGTGGCGTCGTTGGCGCCGATGGTCACGCGCACGTCCGGGCCGAGCGAGTAGTTGGTGTTGGCCTGGCAGCCATCCGGGTCGCTCAGGTGGAGCTTGAATGCCTCCGGGCCCTCCGGCGTGGCGTCGTTGTGGATGGCGACGGTGAACGTGCGCGAGGTCTGCGCGTCGAACTGCACGTCCTGGTTGAGCCGCGTGTAGTCCGAAGGGGCACGGGCCGTCTCGTCGATAGTCGAGACGCGCACGCTCGAGGGGTTCACGGCGCCGTCCCGGCTCACGGTGACGGTCACCCGGCCGCCTTCCGCAGGCGAGGTC
>JBOGXL010000178.1:0-1550 GCA_050694575.1 Actinomycetota bacterium
GCCACACCCGATATGGCCGTCCGGACGTCGGCACCGAACGCTGCGACTAGGAACGTCGCCGCCGCGCCGGCCGCCATGAACAGCCCGAAGAACCCAACGATGCGCGTCATGACGATCTCCGGGACGATGTCGCGTCCGAAGCGAACGATGGACACCGCTCGCGGGTGCAGCTGCGTGTACAGCTGGCGGCGTGCATAGCTCAACACGGCGAGCATCCGGAAGACCTTGAATCCACCCGTCGGCGACCCGGCCATGCCCCCCAGAGCCACAACGAAGACGAGGACCAGCTGCACGGCCGGGGCCCACGCGTCGAAGTCGAGCATCCGGTACCCGGTCGTGGACGTCAGCGAGACGGTGGTGAAGATCGTCCGGCGCAGGACTTCGGCGTCCAGGCCGCCGTCCGCGATGTTCCAGCCGACGGCCGCCCCACAGATGAGCAGCGTGAGTAAGAGGTACGCGCGGAACTCCGTCGACCGGACGATGACCAGCGGTTTGCGGCGCAGGGCCCGCCAGTACAGGACGAGGCTTCCTCCGGCGACGACCATGGCAACCGTCGCGATCCACTCCAGTGCCGCCGAGTCGAAGTGCGCGAACGATGCGTCGTGGTTCGAGAATCCACCGGTGGAGACCGTCGTGAAGGCGTGGGTGATGCCGTCGAAGATCCCCATACCGAAGGCGACGTACGCGACGGCGACGACGACGGTGAATCCGACGTAGATCGGCACGAGTCGCGACGCCGTGGCCCGCACGCGGGGGCCGAGACGCTCGGAGGCCGGTCCGGCTGCGTCCGAGCGAACGAGCTCCATGCCGCCGACGCCGAGAAAAGGCAGGACGGAGACGGCGAAGACGACGGCGGCGATGCCGCCGATCCACTGCGTCGTCGCCCGCCAGAAGAGCAGTCCGGCGCCCGTGCCCTCGATAGGCAGCAGCACGCTGGCCGAAGTCGTCGTTGCTCCAGAGACCGCCTCGAACAGGGCAAGGTCGAAACGGTCGAGCACACCCGTCGCGTAGTAGGGGATCGCCGAGGCGACGATGAACGTGATCCACCCGAACAGCACAGCGGCGAAGATCGTGGCGGCGGGGATGCGATCGGGCGATCGCGTCCGGTTCCAGACGGCGAAGCCCGGAACGCCGACGAGCAGCCCCGATGCCAGCAGGATCACTGCGTCGGATCCGCCGTCGAGCTTCTCTACGACGGCGGAAACGAGCATGCCCGCACCGCTGAGCGCGAGAGCGAGCGCGACGACGTGGCCGACGGCTGTTTCGCGCCGCGGGAGCCGAGGCTGAGCGATGAGACTGGGTTTGGGCCGCTGGAGCAGGCTCAAAGCGAGATCAACCGAAGATCCGTCGCACAGATGCAGTGGAGTGCGGCATCGCGAAGGCGATGACGCGGTCCATGTCGCGGAGCTTGGTCCGGCCTCGCGCGATCTCTGCGTTGCCGTCGCGCACCACGGCTCCGATCAGCACGTCCTTGGGAAGCGGGAGCTCGGCGACGATCGACCCGTCGGCCAGGCTCGATTCTTTCACCGTCAGCTCGAGGATCTCCGCCT
>JBOGXL010000179.1:0-3433 GCA_050694575.1 Actinomycetota bacterium
ACGAGACCGCGTTTGCCCGAACGCATCAGAACTGGAAGTAGATGAACGGAACGGGCGTCCCGCCCGAGAACACGACGATCGCCACGATCATCACGGCGTACGCCACGCCGCGGGCGACGGGCCCCCAGTCGAGCACCGCCTCCTCCGTGCGGGTGTTGCGTTGCATCAGATCGATGCCGAGGACGGCGACGGCGGCGGCGACCAGCAGTGCCGCAGCATCCGGATTGAGCGGGCCGCCGCGCAACGTGAATATGCCGCCGAGGTAGCTCAGAGCCTGCTCGAGCGAAGCTGCTCGGAAGAAGACCCAGGCGACACTGACGAGATGGAAGGTGGCGAGTATCGGCAGGGCGTCCCGCCATCCGACGCGCCCGGGCTCGGTCGTGATGGGACGTTGCCGTCCGAGGAGCCGGTGGCCGACGAGGAACAGGCCGTGCAGACCGCCCCAGATCACGAACGTCCACGCCGCGCCGTGCCACAAGCCGCCGAGAAGCATCGTGATCAGGATGTTGCGGTACGTCAGGAGGCGACCGCCGCCGCGGTTCCCGCCCAGCGACACGTAGAGGTAGTCGCGCAGCCACGTCGACAGCGAGATGTGCCAACGGCGCCAGAACTCCGTGATGTTCCGCGAGAGATACGGCTGCTCGAAGTTTCGGATGAGCTCGATGCCCAGCAGCCGCGCCGAACCGCGAGCCATGTCGGTGTAGCCGGAGAAGTCTCCGTAGATCTGCAAGGCGAAGGCGTACATCCCGACGAGGAGCTGGAGGGCGCCCGCACGACCGGACCCGCGGAAGGCCTGATCAACGTACGGGGCCAGAGCGTCGGCGATCGCCACCTTCTTGAACAGGCCGAGGAGTATCAGGAAGAGCGCCGAACGGACGCCCTCGGCCGTCGGGCGTGTTCGCTCCTTCTCGAACTGCGGAAGCTGGATGTGGGCCCGACCGATCGGCCCGGCGACGAGCTGCGGGAAGAAGGCGATGAAGCAGGCGAAGTCCAGGATGTTGTTCGTCGCGCGGATGTGTCGGCGGTACACGTCGAACGTGTACGAGATCCCGTGGAACGTGTAGAACGAGATCCCCACGGGCAGCAGGATCCGCAGCGTCGGCAGGTTCGGCTGCAAGCCGAAGGTCTCCAGCAGCCCGGCCGTCGAATCGATGAAGAAGTCGAAGTACTTGAAGAACCCCAGGATGCCGAGGTTGACCACGAGGCTGATCAGGAAGATCCGCTTACGCCGCCTGTCGTCCTCCGTGCGCTCGAGCCACCGTCCCACTGAGAAGTCCGTGACGGTCGAGAAGAGCATGAGGACGAGGAACCGGGCGTCCCACGCGCCGTAGAAGAGGTAGGACGCGATCAGCAGAAGGGCGTTCTGCGGCTTTCGGCTCCGTACCAGCCAGTACAGGGCGAGGACCGTCGGGAAGAAGAGCGCGTATTCGAGCGAGTTGAAGACCATGGTTATGGTGCCCTCGGATCAGATGTGAGCCTAGCTTAGGCCGAGCTCAGCGAGCAGCCTCTCGATCGATGCGGCGATGTCGTCGCGTATGCGGTCCACTTCATCGGCGCCCCGGCCATGCGGGTCGGGGGTATTCCACTCGAGCGTGCGGGCGCCGGGGATTACAGGACATGCGTCGCCGCAACCCATGCCCACGACGACGTCGACGCCGTCGGTGACGCTCGGGGTGATCGCTTTGGGTCGGGCCGTCGAGATGTCGAGTCCTGCCGCCGCCAGAGATGCAACGACTTCGGGCTGTACGGCGTCGGCTGGCTCGCTCCCGGCCGATCGGGCCCGCGCACGGCCCGCCGCTCGTCGGTTGAACAGTGCTTCGGCGATCTGGGACCTACCTGCGTTCCTCACGCAGACGAAGAGAACGACCGGCTCACTCACGCCAGGCGATTGAACACCCAGCTGAGGCCGTAGGCGAGCCCGCCGCACGCGGGCCAAGTGAGGATCCAAGCGGCCACGATGTGGCCGGCAACGCCCCACCGCACGGCGGAGAGCCTCTTCGTCGCTCCGACTCCCATGATCGCCGACGAGATCGCATGGGTCGTGCTGATCGGGATGCCCAACCGAGACGCCGTGAGGATAACACCAGCGGCGGCGGTCTCCGCGGCGAAGCCCTGAACCGGCTCGAGCTGAGTCATCTTCACGCCAAGGGTGTGGACCACGCGCCACCCACCGACCGCCGTCCCGAGTCCCATGACGACTCCTGCGAGGAGGATCACCCAAAGGTGGATCGTCAGGTCCTCCTGACGGCCGCCGAGGAAGAGAGCGAGAGCCATGACGCCCATCGTCTTCTGGCCGTCGTTCGAGCCGTGGCTGAACGCCATGAAACCCGCCGACACGAGCTGTGCTCGTCCGAACACCGCTCTGACCACGCCGTACGACACACGGAAGAGTAGCCAATAGATGAGCACCATCAGAGTAATCCCGCCGACGAAGCCGAGTGTCGGCGAGGTGACAAGCCCGAAGAGGACCTTGTTCGTTCCGCTTCCGACGACGACATCGAAGCCGCCAACCGCGACGCCGGCGCCGATCAGTCCCGCGACGAGGCCGTGGGACTCGCTCGTCGGGATACCGAACCGCTGCGCGATCACCGACCAGATCGACGCGCCGAGAAGCGCTCCGGCCAGCGTCGGCAAGGTCACGACGTCGGCGTCGATGATCCCCTCGCTGATCACCTTGGCCACCGCCGTGCCTGTGAGCATCGCCCCGGCGAGGTTCAGGCTCGCTGCCATGAGCACGGCGTGCATCGGTCGAAGGACGCGGGTCGAGACGACGGTTGCGATCGAGTTCGGCGCATCCGTCCACCCGTTGACGAACTCGAAGAGCAGCGCCAGCGCGAAGACGAAGTAGAACATCGGCCGCGCTACGAGTGTTTGAGCACGATGGACTCGATGACGTTCGCGACGTCCTCGAGGCTGTCGATGGCTTCCTCGAGTTCCTCGATGACGTCCTTGTGCTTGAACGCGTCCATGGCCTTGAACTCGCCCGAGAAGAGGTGAGCGACCGTCCGTCGATAGATCTGATCCCCCTCGTTCTCGAGGCGGTTGATCTCCACCCAGTACTGCTCGAGGTCCTTGAACGATTGCAGACGTGCAACGGCTTCGTTCGCCGTCGCCGTGGTCCGTACTAGGACGTCGGTTTGCTTCGTCAGCTCAGGCAGTGGCTCGGCGATGTTGTGCAGGACGATGAAGTCGGCGGCCGCGTCTATGTGATCCAGGACGTCGTCAAGGTTGGACGCGAGCTTGTAGATGTCCTCGCGGTCGAAAGGAGTGACGAACGTGGTGTTGATGCGGCGCATGGTCTGATGCGTGATCTCGTCGCCGTCGTGTTCGACCTGACGGATCCGCTCGCGGACGGACTCGCGGTCGGCGTAGTTGGAGAGGAGCTCCATCATCAGCTCGGCCGCCTTGTGGTTGTTCCGGGCGGCCCTCTGGA
>JBOGXL010000180.1:0-3959 GCA_050694575.1 Actinomycetota bacterium
ATCAGACGGGAGCCGGGAGTGCCGTGGAAGAGGACGACGGGAGCGCCGTCGGCGTCTCCGTATTGGGCGAACCCGAGAACGCGGCCGTCACCGGGCAGCGAGATCGTCCGGTCTTCGACGTCGATCGATCGCTTCAAGAAAACCCTCCCGTGAGAATGTCTACATCATCTGCAGGGCCACCGGTTCGTCGGGCGGCACAAAGGCCGGGCCCAGAGTTGGGCAGCCCGCGACGACGGAGAACGGCGCTTCTCTTGGTCACATTTTGTGACTGGTCACAAATAGCGACTATACTTGCTCGCTATGAGGCGGATCGGAGCCGCGAGATTCAAAGAGCAGTGCTTGGCCCTCCTCGACTCCCTGGACTCGGAAGGACTGGTCATCACCAAGCACGGGAAGCCCGTCGCGAAGCTCATCCCTATAGACACCGAGTTCGAGTCGGTGATCGGCGCCTTTCGGGACAAGATCAAGGTGACCGGGGACATCCTCTCCACGGGCCTGGAATGGGATGCTCAACCTTGACACGCACATACTCGTCTACGCGCTCGCCGGAGAGCTGAGCGCGAGAGAAACTCGTGCGCTCTCCGCGGACACATGGAGCATCTCGGCGATCGTTCTGTGGGAGATCGCGAAGCTGGCCGAGCTCGGGCGTGTCGAGATCGACCTCCACGACGCCGACCTCGTACGGACGCTGCACCGCATCCACACTTGGCCCATCACGCTCGACATCTGCCGGGCGATCCCTCGGCTTGGGCTCCGCGCCGATCCCGTCGACGAGATCATCGCCGCGACGAGCGTCGTCCACGGCGTCCCGCTGGTGACCCGGGACCGGAATATGCGGCGATCACGTCTGGTGCCCATCGCTACGTAGTCTTCGGCTTCGAACCTCCCGCGGCTCTTCTGCGAGGTGTGCGGCTAGCCTCGGCGCCGCATCCGGCGAGCAAGGCGAAGGCGTCCGCGCAGAACTCCTCGTCGATCCGGTCCGGGTCGAGCATGAAGTGGTGGATGAGCCCGGTCGCGATTACGTTCAGGAGCAGCGCCATGCGCTCGCCGTCCATCGGCAGACGCTCGCCGCGCTTACGTGCGGTGTCCTCGAGCTTGTCGCCGAGCTCCTGATCGCCCTCACGCAACTCCCGTGCCGCACGAGCACGAGCGGCGCCGTGGCGCATGAGGAAGAGGCTGAACTCCTGGTGGAGCAAGAGGTTGGTCTTCGAGATGTCGTGCAGGAGCTTGGCTCCCGCCGCTCCCGCGTCGCGGAGCTCGTCGCGCAGCGGACGCTCCCCCGGAACGAGCTCGTCGATGTCCAGCGTCCGGCTGATCTGCTCGACTATCGCCCACCACAGGTCGGCCTTGCTCGAGAAGTTCGAGTAGATCGCCCCTTGGGTGAGCCCGGCATGCCGGGCGATCTCCTCCATCGACGTCCCCTCGACGCCCTTGCGGGCGAAGAGCGTGGAGGCCGAGCGCAGGATCGCGCTGCGGGTGATCTCTTGCTTCTCGCGGCGGCTGAGTCGCCTCGTTGCCATAACCTCAAATAGCATATACTATCCGAATAGCATTCGCTATCCAGGAAGGGGAACGCCGTGGCACCAACAGCCGATGACCTTCGCAACGAGCTGCAGTCCCGAGCCGCTGCTCTGGAGATCCCGGGAGCAGCCGTCGGCATCCTCCACGACGGTGAGGAGCAGTACGCCGTCTACGGCGTGACGTCCGTAGAGAACCCGCTCGATGTCGACGAAACCACGCTCTTCCAGTTCGGCTCGACCGGCAAGACCCACACGGCTACGGCGATCATGTGTCTGGCCGAGCAGGGCAAGGTCGATCTCAGCGAGAAGGTCCGCAACTACGTCCCCGAGCTCAAGCTCCGCGACGAGAACGTCGCCAAGGAGGTTACCGTCCTCCAGTTGCTCAACCACACGGCCGGTTGGTCGGGCGACCTACTCGACTCGACGGGCGACGGAGACGACGCGCTCGAACGCTACGTCGAGCTCATGGGCGACCTCGAGCAGGTGACGCCCCTGGGCAAAGTGATGTCCTACAACAACGCGTCGCTTTCCCTGGCCGGACGCCTCATCGAAAAGGTCACAGGCCTCGTCTACGAGCAGGCCATCAAGGAGCTGATCCTCTCACCGCTCGGTCTCGAGCACACCTTCTTCTTCCCGAACGACATCATGACGCGGCGTTTCGCCGCCGGACACAACCGCAAGCCGGACGGAACCCTCGAGGTCGCGCGTCCCTGGGCCCTCCCCCGCAGCGGGAACCCGGCCGGCGGCATGTCATCGAACGCCGCCGACCTGGTCGCGTGGGCGCGCTTCCATCTCGGCGACGGATCGCCGCTCCTGACTAAGGCATCGCTCGACCTCATGAAGGAACCCACTTTCGACATGCGCGGCGGCGCTCTCGGCGACTACGTCGGGATCAGCTGGCTCATGCGCGACGTCGACGGCGTCCGGCTGGTCGGGCACGGGGGGAACTCGATAGGCCAGAACTCGACGTTCACGATGGTCCCCGAGCGTGGATTCGCCTTCGCGTCGTTGACGAACGACGGCGGACACGGCGACATGCTGAGCGAGGAGCTCGAGCGCTGGGCCCTCGAGCACTACGCCGGCGTCGTAATCACCGACCCCGAGCCGGTCAAGCTCGACGACGCAGCCCTGGCCGAGTTCGTCGGGACGTACGACACCATCGCCGTCGTCTGTCATGTAAGCGCCGCCGACGGCGGGTTGGTCATGCGCACGGAGGTGCGACCGGAGGTGTGGGCGAAGCTCTCGGAGGATCCCGTCCCGGAGCCCGACGACCACCCCATCGGCATGCTTCCCGGCGACGTCGACCGCTACATCATCACGGGTGGCGAGGCGAAGGGGATGAAGGGCTACTTCGCCCGGGACGCGTCCGGGCAGATCGAAGCCGTGCACATCGGGGGCCGCCTGGCGCAGCGCGTCCGGTAGTTCTCTCGGCCCGCTCGCTGGGCGCCTCGACGTCAGTGCCGTAGGACCCAGTAGAAGACCGCCGGCTTGGCAAGTAGGTTCTTCCAACCTGCGAAGGCACGCGCGTAGCCAGCACGGCAACCCCGAGAGCCGCGGCGAGCGTTATCGACTGCGACTACGGGCCGGTTCTCCGCGCAGTGCGTTCGCCTCGGTGCGCCGGAGTCCCGCCATCTACCTCGTTCCGGCGTCCCGACACCTCAGAATGGGCTGCCACCGAGGTCAAAACGGTGGATCGAGGCTTAGATGCGATCGTCGGGTGCGCTTCCGCGGCGGAACACCGGACTTGAATCCTTCCAAACCGGGTCGTATCCCGAGGCGCGTAACGCGGCAACAACCTGATCGGCCGAGCGTGGATCCGAGATCTCGAATTGCTCCTCGGCTTCGCCCGGCTTGGTGTATCCGCCGGGCTCGGTGCGCGACCCAGCGGACATGTGCGTCACGCCGAGCTTCGTCAGGCCGTCTCTCATACGCGGCCGCTCGCGCGTCGACAGCACGATCCCGGCGTCGGGCAACGCGAGGCGCAAGGCGCAGAGTCCCAGAGCGAACTCGGCGTCGCTGAGGATGCTGGGCGGCACGTCGAACCCGGCGGCCGGCTCCAGGCGTGGGAGCGCGACGGTGAGATCGCTGCGCCAGTGGTGGCGCATGAGGAATCGAGCGTGCAACACCAGGGCGAGAACCTCCCAACGCCAGTTGGCGTTCAGCCCGATGAGCGTCCCTATGCCGAGCCGGCGCATGCCCGCGCGCTCGGCACGCTCGGGAGCTCCGAGCCGCCACCCGAAGAACCGCTTGTTTCCCTTGAGGTGGTATTCGGGGTAGACACGGCGATCGTAGGTCTCTTGATAGAGAACCACCCCATCGCACCCCGCTTGGACGAATCCCCTATACGTCTCCTCGTCCCAGGACTGGACCTCTATCGAGACATTGGGAGCCTCATCGGCGACGGCACGTATGCAATCGGCAACGTAGGTGCTCGAGACA
>JBOGXL010000181.1:0-2025 GCA_050694575.1 Actinomycetota bacterium
GTCGGTCACGACCTGGTTCATGCGGAAGGGCGGCGGGGTGGTGGTGGCTTTGCCCTTGAGCTCCTCGCGGATGGCGCGCGCCGCCTCGATCCATCCGGTGCTGAGGAAGGGGTGGGCGCCGGCCTCGCCGGGATCGAGCTTGGCCAGGAGGCTCGTGAGGACGGGCAGCGCGGCGATAGGGATGCCGACGACGGCGCCGGCCGCACGGACCGAGCTCGTCAGCACCCGCGCGATGACCCGGCCCTGGAGCTCGATCACGCGGCGGGGGAGACCAATGACGTCTCGGAGCATGATGAGCCTCCTTGAGGATTGACGAACTACTGTCGGTAAGTTACCGTGCGTCCATGACTTTGGCAAGTCGTCGCCGGCGGGGGCGCGTCGGGCGTCCGCCGGGACCGGCCCCCGATCCCGAGCAACGGCGCCAAGAGCTCCTCGAAGCGGCCCTGCGCGCCATCCGGCGGGTGGGTCCCAACGCCTCCATGGAGGACATCGCCGGCGAGGCGGGCCTGACCAAGCCGATCCTGTACGCAAACTTCGGTGACAAGGCCGGTCTCGCGGCGGCCATCGCCGAGCGGTACCTCGGGGACCTGCTCCCGGCCGTCCTCTCGGCCTTCGAGACCGACGCCGACCCCCGCACGATGGTCCGGGGCGCCATAGACACCTTCATCGGCTTCGTCGAGGGTGACCCGAAGGTCTACCGGTTCCTCGTCCGGGGGGTGGGCGGGGCCGACATGAGCTTCATCGAGCAGCGCCTGATCGGAGAGTTCGGGCTCCGTATCGCCCAAGTCTTGAGAACGGGGCTGCGCGCGGCGGGCGTGGACACCGGCCCGGCCGAGCTCTGGTCCTTCGCGATCCTCGGGACGGTCCTGTCGGGGGCCGAATGGTGGATCGTCCGGCCGACGATGTCCCGCGCCGACCTCGTCGACTACCTGACCGCGTTCGTCTGGGGCGGCCTCACGGCCGGCGGCGTGGCCACGCTCAGCCCGCGACCAGCCTTCGGAGGCCAGGATGCCGACGCTACGACCGGTAACTAGAATCCGTTCTACTCTCGGTAAGTTCTCATGAGGCTGCCGGCGCCGCCGCTGCCCGATCTGCGCGATCTGCTGGAGCTCTCGCCCTGGGTGAAGGAGAAGGAGGGCCTGTTCGACCACGCCTCGTACTGGTTCGCCAAGGCCGGACCGCACCGCGAGGAGCTGGCCGAGCGCGCTCACCGCCTGTCGCGGCCCAACCTCGGCTGGAAGACGCTCGGCGCCATCGCGCGTACCGGCGGTCGGGTCCTCACCGTCGCCGGGCCCGGGGCGCTGGCCGAGGTCCTGCAATCGGCCAACGACGCGCGACGGGTGCGCAACGGCGAGCGGCCCAAACAGCGCCGCCGCCCGTCGGCATCGGTCGTGGAGCGGGCACAGGAGTTCGTCGCGGCCGGGGGCCCGGCCTACGTGAAGCTCGGCCAGTTCATCGCGACGGCGAGAGGCATCCTCCCGGACGAATGGGTCGAGGCCTTCGAGTGGTGCCGCGACGAGGTTCCGCCGCTCGATCCCGGGGTGGCGGAGCGCGTCATCGCGCGCTCGCTCGGCAAGCATCCGCGTGAGCTCTTCGCCGGCTTCCACACAGCGCCGATGGCCGCGGCGTCGATAGCGCAGGTACACGAAGCGACGCTCCTCGACGGCACCGACGTGGTCGTGAAGGTCCGGCGGCCGGGATTGCGCGCGCAGTTCGCGGCGGACATCCGCGTCATGGCACTCATGTCCGCAGTCGCCGAGCGCACCCTTCCCGAGGCGCGCATGGCGAACCTCTCGGGGTTCGTCGAGCTCTTCGCGCAGATCGTCCTCGAGGAGCTCGACTTCCGGCTCGAGGCCGTGAACATCCTCGAGCTCGGCATCGCGTCGGAGAACGCGAGCCAGGAGTACGTGCGCTATCCGCGTCCGATCCCCGAGCTCGTCGCGTCGAACGTCCTGGTGATGGAACGGGTGCCGGGGGTGCGCTACACAGACGCGCTCGCGACCTATCCAGGCAAGGTCGACGGCA
>JBOGXL010000182.1:0-3699 GCA_050694575.1 Actinomycetota bacterium
CGATCAACCGTCCCGAGGTGTACAACGCGTTCCGAGCGCAGACCGTCGACGAGCTCATCGCGTGCTTCAAGACGGCATGGGCCGACGGATCGGTTGGGGTCGTCATCCTCACCGGCGCGGGCGACAAAGCCTTCTGCACGGGCGGGGACCAGAAGCAGCGCGCGCAAACGGGTGACTACGGTCCGTCCGCGTTCGGGCTCTTCGAGATCGACGCGCTCCACAGGTTGATCCGCGACATCCCCAAGGCCGTCATCGCTGCGGTCAACGGCTACGCGATAGGCGGCGGACACGTCTTGCACGTCGTCTGCGACCTCACCATCGCCGCCGACCACGCCCGTTTCGGACAGACGGGTCCGCGCGTGGGGTCATTCGACGCCGGGTTCGGCTCGGCCTACCTCGCCCGGGTGGTCGGCGAGAAGCGCGCGCGGGAGATCTGGTTCTTGTGCCGGCAGTACACGGCCGAGCAGGCGCTTGAGTGGGGCCTGGTGAACGCGGTGGTTCCGGGCGACGCGCTGATGGGAGAGGCACGCTCGTGGGCCCAGGAGATCCTCGCCAAGTCGCCCACGGCGATCCGCTTCCTGAAGCACTCCTTCAACGCCGACTCCGAGTCGATCGCAGGGATCGGCACCCTGGCGTGGGCCGGCCTCGACCTGTTCCTCGACACCGAAGAAGCGGCCGAGGGCGTTCGCGCTTTCGGCGAGAAGCGCGACCCGGACTTCGGCCCCTATCGATAGCAGCCGTTACGCTGGCTCCATGACCGCGAGAGAACACAAGGTTTCACAGCTGCGTCCGACGGAAGCCGCAGAAGGCCGTCCGTCGATCCGCATGACCAACGACCGGATCCTCGTGCGCCGACCGGGCTCGGAGGAGCGCAAGACGAAAGCGGGTCTGCTCATCCCGGCCACGGCCGCCGATGTCGGCAAACGAACCGTCTGGGCCGAGGTGGTCGCCGTCGGACCGAACATCCGGACGATCGAGGTCGGCGACTACGTGCTCGTCAGCCCGGAGGCCGGATACGAGGCGCAGATCCGCGGCGAGGACTTCCTGCTGCTGCGCGAGCGCGAGGTACACGCGATCGCATCAGAGCAAACCGACAGCGGCACGGGACTGTACTTGTAGGCCGGTCGACCGGGGGACCGCAGCGCATACGCGCTGCTACTCCCCCGGACCCCCTAGGATCGCGTCGACGAACGCGTCCGGCTCGAACGGGACGAGGTCCCTGTCCCGTTCCCCCACGCCGACGGCCTTCACCGGGATATCGAGCTCCCGCTCGACCGCGAAGGTGATGCCGCCTTTAGCGGTTCCGTCGAGCTTGGCCAGGACGAGTCCCGACACGTCGACGGCTTCGCCGAACGCTCGGGCCTGAGCGATCCCGTTCTGTCCGGTCGTCGCATCGACGACGAGCAACACCTCGGCGAGGGCCGCGTTCTCGTCCTTCTCGATGATGCGGACGACCTTTCGGAGCTCCTCCATCAGCGGCTTACGCGTGTGCAGACGTCCGGCCGTGTCGACGATGAGGAGCTCGTGGTCGGCCGATCGCGCGTGCGCGATCGCGTCGAACACGACGGCTCCGGGGTCCGCGCCCGTCTTCTGCCTGACGACGTCCACCCCCAGCCTCCTTCCCCACTCCTCGAGCTGCTCGACGCCGGCGGCACGGAACGTGTCGCCGGCGGCGAGACACACACTCAACCCCAGCGCTTGCGCGCGGGCGGCGAGCTTGGCGATCGACGTCGTCTTCCCGGTGCCGTTCACGCCGACGACGACCCACACCGTGAGCCGCTGCCGCACGAGGCGAAGACGTCTGTCCGGCTCGGCCAGTTGGGCCACCATGAGATCGCGCAGGGTTTCCAGAAGGTTGTCGGCGGTGAGCCTGGCATCGGATCGGAGCCGATCGACCAACGCGGTGGCCGTGGCGATACCCACGTCGGCCGCGACGAGCGCCTCTTCGAGCTGGTCGAAACCGACGTCGCTCGGTCCGGCCCGGAAGACCTCTTTGACGTCGCGGCCGAGCTTCTCACGCGTCCGACGCAAGCCGCGGCGGAAGCGCAGGCGCATGCCGGCTCTCGGCTCGGCGTGCTCGGATTCCCGACGATCGGCGCGCAGGGCGCCGAGCGGCATGTGGTCGCCGTCGTCGGCTTTCAAGCGTGCGATCCGTTTCCGCGTCTTCGTCCGGGCCCGAGCGGCACGCTTGCGCGGCGGCTCGGTGCTGCGTGGGCGCGCTTTGCGCGGACGCGCGGCGGTTGCCTTCGCTTCGATGCGCTTGCGCGGCGACCGCTTGCGCGTGGGCGGCGGCTCCTCGACCTTGGGCCGGCCGAGGGCGCCCCAGCGCCGCCACAGGACGACGAGCGCATCCGGTCCATCTTCTGTCCCCCAACGTCGAACGGCGAGATAACAGAGGGCCATGCCGATGAGTAGTGCGACGGTCGTGATACCGACTTCACCGACGGACTGCGGCACCGCCTCAGGCTAGTGGACTCCCGGGTCCGACGCGGCCACGACGTGCTCGGGGTGATCCTCCAGCCGCTGCGTGACGACGCGCGAGGTTCCATCGGGATTGAGCGTCACGCCGACGAGCGTGTCACCCCGCTCCATCGTCCGTTTCTGGTGCGTGATGACGACTACCTGCGTGCGCATCCGCAGCGAATCGAGCAGCCGCAGGAAGCGGCCGAGGTTCGCATCGTCGAGCGGCGCGTCCACCTCGTCCAGGACCAGGAACGGCGTCGGACGGGCAAGATGCAACGCGAACAGGAACCCGAGCCCGGCGAGAGCCTTCTCACCACCGGACAGGAAGCTCAGTCGCCGGTGTCCCTTACGACCGAGCCGAACCTCGATCTCGACACCGGCCTCGAGCGGATCCTCGGCCCCCGTGAGCCTGATGCGTCCGCCGCCTTCCGGGAAGAGCAACCCGACGACGTCCTGGAAGGCGGCGTTGGCGTCTTCGGCCGCCCGGACGAGCAGCTGCCGCATCTCCTCGTCCACCGTGCGTACGACCTTGAGGAGGTCGCGCCGGCTCGTCCGAAGGTCTTCGAGCTGCGTCTCGAGGAACTCCCGCCGTTCGTCGAGCGTCGCGATCTCGCGCGCCGCGAGCGGGTTCACCGGGCCCATCCGCCGGAGCTCGCGATCCAACCGCCGCTCCTCGGCGTCCAACGCTTCGTCTTCGGCCGCCGGCGGGAACTCCTGCCGCGCGCGGGACGGCGCGATCTCGAACTCGTGCGCGAGTCGGCTGCCTATCTCTTCGATCCGGACGTCGAAGCGCGCCACCTCCTCCGAGGCGTGCAGGGAACGGGGCTCGAGCGACGCCACCTGCACCTCGACACGCGATGTCTCCTCCGACACCTCACGGAGCTCGTCGTCGATCCCGTCCTCGGCCCCCAGGAGCTCCCGAACGCGCGCTTCCGTCTTCGAAACGAACGCGTCGAGCCCCGCCAGGGTCGACTCCGCGGCCGCGAGGTCTTCCGGACTCGTCGGTCCGGCCTCCACCTCGACGCGTTCGGCCCCCAACTCCTCACGCGTACGCCGCGTCCCGCGCAGCCGCTCTTCCAGAGACGCTCGGCGCGTGAGCAACTCGGTGCGGGTCTGGTCGATAGAAGCCATCTCGTGGGCGATTTCACCCGCTGCGCTCTCGAGCTCGGCGATGCGTTCCCGCGATGACGTTTCGGACGCGGCCAGCTCGCCGCCGCGGGAGGCGAGGTTCTGGCG
>JBOGXL010000183.1:0-2036 GCA_050694575.1 Actinomycetota bacterium
TGGTGTTCCCCTCCTGTTCGTCGACACCAGCCACCCGAGTATCGCCGGCAAACCTGACTACCTATGTCAGGTTTTCCAGGTACCGTTTCCTCCATGCGGGCCGACCGGTTGCTCGCGATCCTCCTCATCCTTCAGCGCGTCCGGAAGACGACGGCGGCCGAGCTCGCGCGGCGCCTGGAGGTTTCCGAGCGAACGATCTACCGCGATATCGAAGCGCTCGGTGCGGCCGGCGTCCCCGTCTACACCGAGCAGGGCCGCACCGGCGGAGTAGGTCTCCTGGAGAGCTACAGGACCGACCTCACAGGCCTGAGCGTCGCCGAGGCAGAGCTGCTGCCGCTCCTCGGGCTGTCGGACGTTCTGGCCAGCGTCGGCGTCGGACAGTCGCTGCGGCGCACGGAGGCCAAGGTCCTCGCAGCGCTGCCGGAAGATCAGCGCCGCCGGGCCGAGCAGTCCCGGCGTCGCATCTACGTCGATCTCTCGCGGTGGTGGGACCATGCCGAGACGGTTCCGCACCTCCCGACGGTCGTCGAAACGGTCTTCGCCGGGCGACGGCTACGGATCACCTACCGTCGCGGGGGCGACCGGCTCGAGGTTCGGCGAACGCTCGATCCGTTCGGCCTCGTCGTCCAGGGAGGAACGTGGTACCTCGTCGCGCGTGCCCGGCGACGCGACGTCCGTACATACCGCGTCTCGCGGATCCTCAGGGCCGAACCGATGGACGAACACCACTCGATCCCCGACGACTTCGACCTTCCGACGTTCTGGGCGACGAGGAAAGAGGAATTCCATCAGACGCGGGAGGGCTACCCGTGCACGCTCCGCGTCCGCCAGACCGTCCTTCGTGCGCTCGCCGGCGGCCATCACGCCGAGACCCTGCGGGTCCTCGACGACGACTCGGCCGCCGAATGGCTCGACGTCGAGTTCACGTTCGAAACGCGATGGGCGGCCATCGACGGGGTGCTCGGATTCGGCACGCGGGCGGTCGTGATCGAACCCGAAGATCTGCGGGAGGCGATCGCCTCATCGATCCGCGAGATGAACGAGCTCTACCGGGTGTAGGGGTTGCCGGCCGGTCCCGGCCGGTCTAGAGTAGAGCGATCTATCTAGAGAGGGAGGCAACACATGTACGCATGGCTCGCCCGGCAGCTCGTTCGTCGGTCCCTGCGCTTCCACGAGTCTCGGGACGTCGAGGGCCTCCTGAAGACGTACGCCGACGACGTCCACTTCTCCTTCCCCGGGAACAACTCGTGGGCGATCGACACCCGTGGGAAGACCGAGATCAGGCAATGGCTCGAGCGCTTCCATCGGGTCGGCCTCGTTCTGGACGTCCAGGACATCCTGGTGGCCGGGCCCCCGTGGAACACGCGCGTGTGTCTCGTGTTCACCGATCACGCCAAGGGCGATGACGGCGAGGTCGTCTACGAGAACCGCGGCGTCATCTTCGCGAAGGCCCGTTGGGGCAAGATCACCGATTACACGGTGTTCGAAGACACCGAGAAGGTGGCCGAGCTCGATCGATACCTCGCCGTGCACGAACCCGCACGGGCGTGAGCACGACCAAGGAGCGGATCCTCGACGCCACGGCCGAGCTCTTCCGCCGTCAGGGCTACAACGGGACGGGCCTCAAGCAGATCGTTGCCGAAGCGCAGGCTCCGTTCGGCTCCCTGTACCACTTCTTCCCGGGCGGGAAGGAACACCTCGGCGCCGACGTCATCCGTTCATCGGGGCTGATGTATCAGGACCTGATCCTGGGGATCATGGATGCGGCACCCGACATCGTCACGGCCGTCCGGGACATCTTCGACGGCGCCGCCGAAGTGTTGCGGGCGACCGACTACGCCGACGCATGCCCCATCGCGACCGTCGCTCTCGAGGTCGCGAGCACGAACGAGACCCTCCGCGAGGCCACGGCCGACGTGTTCGACGGCTGGATCGAGGTGGGAGCTCAGCGGTTCGTCGATGCCGGGGTCGGACCCAAGCGCGCTCGAGAGCTGACCCTGCTGCTCATCATGGCGCTCGAGGGGGCCTTCCTCCTG
>JBOGXL010000184.1:0-3399 GCA_050694575.1 Actinomycetota bacterium
CCGTACCAGCCCCGCCTGGGCCGGCCCGCTGCTACGCCGGCGGTTCGGTCTTGAACCACTTCACGAACAGCTCTCTATACGTCCCGTCGTCGCGCATGGAAGAGAGCGCCGCGTTGATGGCGATCCGTAGATCCGGATTCTGCTTGCCGACGGCTATGCCGTACTCCTCCTCCGTCCGGATCGCCTGGACGACCTCGACCCCCGAGCGATCCTCGACGATCTGCTGCGCCGTCGGGAGGTCGACGAGCACGGCGTCCACGCGGCCGGCGGCGAGGTCGGTGAAAGCGTCCGGCGCGGTGTCGTACGACCGCACCTCGGCGGCTTTGCCCTTGGCCTGCAGCGCGTTCTTGGCACAGTCATCGCCCGTCGTCGCCGCCTGCACGCCGACGGTCTTGCCTTCGAGGTCCTCGACGCCGGCTATCGAATCGTCGTCGGCTCGAACGGAGAGGGACTGGTCCGCCGAGAACTACGGGTCGGAGAAGTCGACCGTCTGCTTCCGATCTTCCTTGATCGTCACAGCAGAGATTACGACGTCGAACTTCTTCGCCGCCAGCGACGTGAAGATCGTGTCGAAGGCCGAGCTCTGCACCTCGACCTGCAGTTCGTCGACGCGTTCGGCTATCTCGGTGATGAGGTCGATGTCGAACCCAACGGCTTTGCCGTTCTCGATCGACTCGAACGGTGGGAAGGCTGTATCGGAGCCGACGATGAGCTTGCCCTGTTGAAGCGTCGTGACCTCGCCGCCCTTGGGCTCGGCGGGCGCCGTCGTCCCCTGGTCGATGACGCACTCCGTAAGCGTGGCCTCCGTCAGGTCGCCGGCCGCACCCCCGGCGTCGGGCAGGTCGTCGCCGCACGAAGCGGCACCCAGAGCGAAGATCGTCAGCAGAACGAGCGCTACCCGACGTCCCATGTGCGTCCCCCTATGGCTCGGCGCGCGCCGACGGCTCGTCTCAACGCGCGTAGAACGATGTCTTCCCGCGCCAGCTGTAATCTCCGGTGTCGTGGATCGGCACGGTGTACCGCGCCGTCAGCACACCACCCGGACGCATCTCGAAATCGGCTCCACTCGTCACGAGCTCGTGGAGCTCGTTGCCGTTGTAGAACACACGCAAAACGACCTCGCGCCTAGGGACGATCCAGGTTCGGTTCGTGTCGTTGCGCACCTCAACCGCCACCTCGAGCTGGCTGACGTCGTCGCCGTTCTGCGCATCCCCGCCGCCTTCCTTGACGATCTTCCACGTCATGGTGGTGTTGGGGACGGCCGAGTAGTCCGCTGCGTGCGGCGTCGTTCCCGAAGAGACCAGCTTGTCGTCGTTGATCCTCATGCTGCCGCTCGTCGACGTGCAGTACTGCGGGGTCTGATCGCAGTTAACGTCGACGGCTCTGGGAGCCGATCCCGAGGGCGCCGAGGTAGGCGCCGTCGTGGCGGTTGTGGCGGTTGGTGACGGCGATGCCGAAGTCGCGGGGCTGCCGGTCGGAGACGGCGAAGGCGACGGTGAAGGCAGCGTCAGCGGCGATTGCGTGGCCGTGGGCGAAGGGGTGGACCGCTGTGCGAGCGGCTCGTCGTCGTCCCACAGGAGGACCGCTAGGGCCGTCCCGATGATGCCGGCCGCCACCAGGGCCGCGAACACCGACAGCGCGGTTCGTCGCAAACGTTCGTTCCTTTCGTCGTCTTAAGAGCCTGCTCAGCCTACGCGGCCGGCCGCTTCCTGCTCCTTGGCATGATACGAAGAACGAACGAGCGGACCCGCGGTCACGTGGCTGAACCCGAGCGCGCGCGCGTAGGCGCCCAGGTCGTCGAACTCCTCAGGCGGGACGTACCTGTCCACCTTCGGATGCGCCCGCGACGGAGACAGGTACTGTCCGAGCGTCACGAGATCGACCTCGGCCCCCCGGAGGTCGCCTAGTGCATCGCGAAGCTCGGCGCTCGTCTCCCCCATCCCGAGGATCAGACCCGACTTCGTCACTTGCTCAGGGCGGACCTCCTTCGCGACCCGGAGCGTTCGCAGGGACCTGTCGTAGTCGAATCCCGTTCGTACCGCTCGGTGCAGCCGTCGGACGGTCTCGAGGTTGTGAGCGAACACGTCGGGCTCGGCCTCGACCACCGTCCTGATCGATGCCTCCTCGCCCCGGAAGTCCGGGGTCAGCACCTCAACACCGCACGCCGGGTTCTCGCGCCGGATGGCCTTGATCGTCTCGGCCCAGATGGAAGCGCCGCCGTCCGAGCGGATGTCATCACGAGCGACGCCGGTGACCACCGCGTATTCGAGGCCTACGGCGGCCACGGCCTTCGCCACGCGCTCGGGCTCTTCGGCGTCGAGGGTCGGCGGCCGGCCCGTGATCACGTCGCAGAACGTGCAACGCCTCGTGCACACGTTGCCGAGGATGAGGAAGGTCGCGGTGCGCTGCTCCCAACACTCGTAGATGTTGGGACACGGCCCGGACTCCTCACACACCGTGTGCAGCCCGTGCCGGCGCATGAGGCGACGCAGCTCGAGGAAGTTCGGCCCCTGTCGGACCTTTACCTTCAGCCATGGGGGCTTGGGCTGCGGGCCCGTCGAACGACCCTCGCGCAACCGCGCGCGTGACCCGGACAAACGTCCGGCCCCAGAAGCGCATCCCATCCCGCCGCCGGATCCGTTGGCAAGAGGAAGCCGCTTCATGCCGCAGCCCCGTAGCCGAAGGTGTCGATGAAGCGCTCCTCGACGGACTCCGCGACGGCGTCGAGGCCGGGCGCGCGCGCGCCGAGCTCGACGGCCATGGACGTGACGCCGCGGTCGGCGATACCGCACGGGACGATACCGGCGAAATAGCTGAGATCGGGGGCCACGTTCAGGGCGAACCCGTGCTTGGTGACCGAACGTGTCACACGCACGCCTATCGCTCCGATCTTAGCTCCGCGCACCCACACGCCCGTGTTGGCCGGATCGCGCTCGGCGGTGATGCCGAAAAACGCGAGCGCGCCCATCAGAACGTCTTCGAGCCGGCGTACGTACGCGACGAGATCGGCTCCCGGGCTGAGGTCGATGATCGGGTAGCCGACGAGCTGACCGGGGCCGTGATAGGTGACCTGCCCGCCTCGGTCGGCCTCGACGACCTCGACGCCGCGCCGCGCCAGCGCCTCGGCGTTCCACAGGACATCGGAGGCGGAGCCGCGACGGCCGATCGTGTAGACGTGCGGATGCTCGAGGAGCAGGAGCGTGTCAACGGCGTCTCCCGTCGCGCGGCGCTCGTGCAGCTCGGCCTGTAAAGCAGCAGCCTCGGCATAGGGCATCAGGCCCAGCCGGCGCACCTCGAGAGGCCTTACAGCTCGTGCGAGAAGTCCCACGTTTCGAGGTTCTCCTTGAGGCGGGCGAGGAACCGCATCGCGTCGGCGCCGTCCAGCAGACGGTGGTCCCA
>JBOGXL010000185.1:0-8092 GCA_050694575.1 Actinomycetota bacterium
CGGTTCGGCGGCCTCCACGTCCTCGTGTGCTGCGTGGGCGGTTTCTTGCGCAAGCCCTTCGAGGAAACGACGACCGAGGAGTGGAGAGACCAGTTCGCGCAGAACACCGACACGATGTTCTTCTGCATCCGCGAGGCCTTGCCGCACTTCAAGACGAGTGGCTACGGACGCGTCGTCAACTTCTCGGCCGCGGGGGCCGAGTTCCCGTCCCGCCAGTCGAACTTCGCAGCCTACGCGGCAGCCAAGTCGGCGGTCGTCGGTTTCTCCCGTGCTCTCGCGCGCGAGCTCGGTCCGGTCGGCGTGACTGTCAACGTCGTCGCGCCGGGGATCGTCTCGGACAACGCTCCGACACGCGCCGAAGCCGCAGAGATCGGGTTCGTGAAGCACACGCCGGTCGGTCGCGTCGGCTCGGCGCAGGACATCGCCGAAGCGGTCGCCTTCCTTGTGCGGCCCGAGGCCGACTACATCACGGGCGCCGTCCTCGAAGTCGGTGGAGGATGGCGGGTCTGAGTGTCGGGTTCATCGGCCTCGGCACGATGGGTGCGCCGATGGCCCGCAATCTTCTCACCGCCGGTTTCTCAGTGACAGTTCACAACAGGACGCGCTCGAAGGAGGAACCCCTCGAGGCCGCCGGTGCGGCGCGCGCGACGTCGCCGGGACGGGCGGCCGGTCACGCCGACGTCGTGATCACCATGGTGTCGGACACGCCCGACGTCGAGGAAGTGCTGTTCGGCTCGGGCGGCGTCGCCGAGCTCGCGCGCGAAGGCACAGTCGTGGTGGACATGTCGACGATCTCGCCGGACGCGACGAGGGCCTTCGGAGAACGACTCGCGGAACGGGGCATCGGTTTCGTCGACGCCCCCGTCTCCGGCGGCTCGGAGGGGGCCGAGAACGCCACGCTGACGATCATGGCCGGCGGCGAAGCCGCCGACGTCGAACGGGTGCGTCCGGTCCTCGAGGTCCTCGGATCCAAGGTCACGCACATCGGCCCCTTGGGCTCGGGGCAGCTCACGAAGGCGGTGAACCAGATCATCATCGGCGGCTACTTCCTCGCACTTGCCGAAGGGATCACCTTCGGGATGAAATCCGGTCTCGACATGGATAAGGTCCTCGAGGCGCTCTCCCAGGGCATGAGCCGGTCGGCTGTGCTCGAGATGCGCTCCGCCAACATGCTCCGCGACGAGTACCCCCTGGGCTTCAAGCTCTCGTTGCACCTCAAAGACCTCGGCATAGCGCTCGACACCGCGAAGGCCAACGGCGTGGACCTGCCGCTGACCGACCTCGTCGCCGCTATCGAGCGAAGTCTCGTGGAGGCCCGTGGCGACGAGGACCTCTCCGTCGTGGCGGCCGAGATACGCCGTCGCGCAGGCTTGTAGCTATGGCCAGGAGCAAACCATGACGCTGCCTACTACTGCCGAAGCGATGGAAGCCGCGGCCCGCGAGCGGATGTCGGCGGTCTCCTATGCGTTCTACGCGTCCGGCTCGTTCGCCGAGGTGAGCGTCGTCGAGAACGTCACCGCCTGGTCGCAGTGGCACGTGAGACCTCGCATGGGCATCGATGTCCGTACGATCGACATCTCGACCACCATCCTCGGCACGCCTCTAGACGTGCCCGTCTTCCTCGCACCGTGCGGCTTCAACCGTCTCGCGCACGACGACGGCGAGTTCGGTGTCGCGCGCGCATGCGCGGCCGAAAGCACCGTGCAGGTGCTCTCGTCGGCCACCGCGCTGCCGCCCGAGGACGTGGCCAAGGTTACCGACGCGCCGAAGTGGTTCCAGCTCTACGCCGACAACGACTCCGGCGTCACCGACGAACGTGTCGCTCGCGCCGAAGCGGCGGGGTTCCAGGCCGTCGTCATCACGGTTGACACGCCGGCGCTCGGCATCCGGTACCAAGGCCTGGCCGACTTCGAGGCGTTCCTGCGCGATCTCCAGGCGAAGGACATCGTCGCGCCGATCCTGACTTTCTGCGAACGGCTCGATTGGGCCGAGCTCGAGCGCATCGCGTCCAAGACCAAGCTTCCCGTCGTGCTGAAGGGCGTGCTGCACCCCGACGACGCCCGGCTCGCGCCCGACCACGGCGCCAGCGCGGTCATCGTCTCCAACCACGGCGGACGCCAGATGGACGGTTCGATCCCGCCGGCTCTTGCCCTGCCCGACGTGGTGGAGGCCGCCGACGGGCGGATCGAGGTGTACGTAGACGGGGGCGTGCGCACGGGTGTGGACGTCCTGCGCGCCTTGGCGCTCGGCGCCCGGGCCGTCCTCATCGGACGGCCGTACCTCTGGGCGCTGGCCATCGGCGGAGAATCCGGCGTCCGCGAGCTCCTGGCGCGCTTCAAGGCCGAGTTCCGGAACGCGATGGCTCTATCCGGCCAGACCTCCGCGACCTCGGTCGACCGGAGTATCCTCGTACGCGCATGACCCGGGGGGCTCTGCGGCGTTTTCTCATCATCTTCGTCTGCGCCGCCACGCTGGCCGTTCCGTCCACGAGCGGGGCGGACGACGGCATACCCATCGACATGGGCCCGGCGGACGAGTGCCTCGACCTCGTCCCGCACCTGCCTACCGACTTCACGCGGGGGACGCTCCGGGCCGACATCGTCGTGGCGCTCGACGGAGTGAGCCGGGAGGCCGCTACCAAGATCATGAACAAGGCTGCCGAGGCCTACGCGCCCGGTGACGTCGCGCAACTGAGCCCAGACGTGAAGCTCAACGTCATCGCGTACCACGACCTCACCGGGAAGCTGAGGTCGAGCGAGGTGTCCGGATACGTCGTCGACGAACGCCCACAGGGCGACGATCTGATGTCGGAGCTCATCCGCTACTACCACGCCAACTACCCGAAGCTGGCGCGCGACGGCGTCCATCTCCTGACGAACAAGAACATCTACCTCGACCTCGACGGGCAGAAGCTCGACGCCGTCCTCGGGATCACCAACTGCCTTGGTGGGATCGGGACAAAGTACTCGTACACAATCGCCGAGGTGGGTCAGATCGAGCGGATAGACATAGGCCCCCTGCGCTTCCTCGATGATCTCGACGCGAAGACCACGGCGCACGAGCTCGGCCACGCTTTCGGCGCCCAGCACCACTACGCGAACTGCGTGCAATTCGTCCCGACGGCGGCCCTCAATCAGACGGGCGACGTGTGCTCTTTGATGTTCAACGACGCCGAGGTGATCGACCTCCACTTCGGCGCGGTCGAGGTGGCCACCGTCCGCGGGACGGCCGAAGCACACCTCAAGCACTAGGCCTACGCGCCGAGCTCCGCCATCATCTCGAACGTCTTGCGGTCGCGACCGCCCAGGAGCATCACGGTCGCCGGACTCTCCTTCCAGGCCTGGAAACGCTCCTTGATGCGCTCGACCGGGCCCACCAGTGATGTGGCGTCGGCGAGCTCGTCGGGTACCGCGGCCACGGCTTCGGCCTTCTTCCCGTCCAGATACAGGTCCTGGATCTCCTTGGCGGCCTCCTCGTAGCCGTACCGCCGGGCCAGATCGTTGTAGAAGTTCCGTCCGCGCGCACCCATGCCGCCGATGTACAGAGCGAGCCCTGGCTTCACGAAACCGAGAGCGCCCTGGACGTCGTCTGTGACGATCACGGCACACCCGGCGACGACCTCGAACTCCGAAGACGGACGAAGGTCGGGCGAGCGCTTCGAGAATCCCTCGTCGAGCGAGGGCTTGAAGACGTGCGCCGCATACGGGTTGAAGAACGCGGGCAGGAAACCGTCGGCGACCTCGGCGGCCAGCGCGACGTTGCGCGGCCCGATGGCGGCCACGTAGATCGGGATGTCGGGACGCGGGTGCAGGATCGACTTCAACGGCTTGCCGAGCCCCGTCGCGTTCGGGCCGGCGTACGGGATCTGGAAGTGCTCGCCCGAGTACTCGAGGGGTTTCTCGCGCTTCCAGATCGTCCGGAGTATCTCGACGTACTCCCGCGTCTTCAGAAGCGGCTTCCCGTACGGCTGGCCGTGCCAGCCCTCCACGACCTGTGGGCCGGACAGCCCTATGCCGCAGATGAACCGGCCGCCGGTCAGCGCGTCGATGGTGGCCGCGGTCATGGCCGTCATCGCCGGGGTCCGGGCCGGCATCTGCATGATCCCCGTCGCGAGGTTCACGTTCTTCGTGTGCGCGCCCATCCACACCAGCGGGGAGATGGCGTCCGAGCCGTAAGCCTCGGCCGTCCAGATCGAGTGGAAGCCGAGCTCGTCGGCCAGCTGAGCCGAGGCGACGCCGTCCGCGATCTCGGCGCCCGAATACCCCACCTGAAGTCCGAACTTCATCTCATCCTCCCCAAGGTCGAAGTCTGCGGTCCCCAGCATCAGTTTTTGGGTGGTCCGGGGGCAAAAGCGTTACCCTGCTACGGATGCGTCGGCGGGGCCTCCTTCTCCTTGTGTGTACGTTGGCGCCCCTCGGCGTTGCCGTTTCCGCTGGAGGGCAGGACTCCCTCGAGAACGAGCTCCTCAGGCTGATAAACAACGGTCGGCCCGGCGCGATGACCGCACACTCGGGCCTTCGTTCGGCGGGACGCGACCATTCCCGCGAAATGGCCTCGGACCAAGAGCTCAACCACACCGGTGCCGCCGGCCGGATCGGCGCCGCTCAGCCCGACCCCGCCGAACCCAACGGTGCCCCCGACGACGGGTTCACGGGAACGTGGTGCGAGAACGTCGCGTACGTGCGGGGAGCCGCCGACGGCGAGGTTCCCCAGCGCATCTACAACGCCTGGACCGACTCGCCTTCTCACAACCGGTGCATGAACAACGGGACTATGACGGTCGCCGGCGTTGGGATGTACTACGAGTCGTCCACCAACAAGTGGTGGGCAACCCTCGAGCTCGCCGAGGATCGAACACTGCCCGGTAGCACGCCGCAGACGGCTGAGCCGTCGCCGACCGTCCCGATCCGGACGGAGCCGCCGGAACGGACGGAACCGCCACTACTGGAGCTGCGCACGGAACCGCCCGAACCGACGCCTCAGCCCACCACATCTCCGGTAGCAACGGAAGGGAGCCGGGCGGGGGTCGACGTGACGTCGGCGACGACCACCGTGGACGAGGCCGTCGGTGCCGCCGCCGAGGCTGCCGTCGTCGGAGCAAACCAAGCAGCATCCGCCGCCGAGCTCGGCGGTGCAGCTGTGCCGTCGACGGCGCACGCGACGTTCGGTTGGCTCGAGCTGGCCGCGACGCTCGCCGTTCTCGCCCTCGTGGGCGAGCTCCTGCGACGGATCAGCCGCCGACGCGACGCGTAGCTTCTCCTAGTGCGGCATGAACGCGCCGCGCATCCCCTGGTCGCCGTGGAAGCGACAGTAGAGCTCGTAGCGCGTTTCGGTGCCTAGCTCGACCTCGACAGCCTTCCGTTCGTTGGGCTGAAGCTCCTCGTCGACCTCGAGTGCGTCGATGGTGAACGTGTGGGGGGCCGAGCCCTCGTTGAAGAGCTCGATGGTGGCCGTCGAGCCACCCGGGGCCTTGATGTACGTGGGCTCGTAGTAGAAGTTGTCGAGCTCCAGCTCGAGCTCGAAGGTCTCCGTCGTGAACGTCTCCGTGCCGTGGTCGTTGACCTCGCCGTCGGTGGAGGCCTCCGCGGTTGTCGCTGCCGGCGACGGATCTCCTATGTCCTCCGGGTCGCCTCTGACACAACCGAGCGTCGTTGCAGCCAGGATCGCGACGACCACTGCGAGCTGGGACACGGGGCTTCCTCTCGCTTTGGAGTACGAATCCTACCCAGGCTAGGCTCGCCCGACACGGTGCTTGGAGGGGAGATGACAGAACAGTTCTGGAAGCGCGATGCATACGAGATCGCCGATCTCGTCAGAGCCGGGGAGGTCTCGGCCAAGGAAGTGCTCGAGACCTTCCTCGAACGAATCGACCAGAGCAACGAAGCGCTGAATGCCTTCGTCCACCTCGAGGCCGACCGAGCACGCACCGACGCGGCGGAGATCGACCGTCGCGTGGCCGCCGGCGAGGACCCCGGCCCCCTGGCCGGCGTGCCTATAGGCATCAAGGACCTCGAGGACGTCGCGGGCATGCCCACGAGACACGGTTCGGTTCCCTACAAGGACCACATCGCCGAGCGCGACAACGTCCAGACGTCGCGACTGCGCCGAGCCGGAGTGGTCGTCGTCGGGAAGACGGCGACACCGGAGTTCGGGACGACGGCCTTCACGCGAACGTACCTCCACGGCACAACGCGCAACCCGTGGAACCTCGAACGCACACCGGGCGGATCCTCGGGCGGGTCCGCAGCCGCCGTCGCCGCGGCGATAGTCCCCATCGCCTCCGGATCGGACGGGGGCGGCTCGATCCGCATCCCGGCGTCGTACTCCGGCCTCTTCGGCGCCAAGGGAACCTTCGGCCGCATCCCCCGCGGGGGTTCACCGGATTCGTCGCTCACGAGCAACCTCGGATGCATGTCCCGATCCGTACGGGACACCGCGCGCTGGTGGGACTGCGTCGCCGGCAGTCACGAAAGCGATCCGCTGTCCCTGCCACACCCCGGTCTGAGCTACGAGGACACGCTGCACGACACGCCCAGCGGTCTGCGTGTGACGTGGTCGGACGACCTCGGCTACGGCACCTCCGCTCGGGAAGTCGCGGGGATCGGACGTGCCGCCGCCGACCGCCTCGCCGAGGCTGCGCACATGACGTGGGTGGACCGTCCCGTCGAGCTGAAGGACATGTCCGTCGCCTGGGGCTTGCTCGGCCGGCCCGCCATGTGGCTCGAGGTGAAGGACTTCTGGCCCGACCAAGCCGAGGACTTCACGCCGACCGTGCGCTGGTCGGTGCGCAACGGCGAGGAGAAGTACAACATGCCCGAGGTCGCGCGTGCGATAGAACGGCGTTGGGAGAACAATCAGCGCTTGGCCGAGGTCTTCGACGACGTGGACGTCATCCTCACCCCCACGACCGCGACCACGGCCTTCCGGGCCGAAGGTCCGATGCCGTCGGAGATCGACGGGCGCGAGATCAAGGTGATGCACGCCATCACGTTCACGTATCCGTTCAACGTGTCGGGGCACCCGGCGGCCAGCGCCCCGTGCGGGTTCGACGCCGACGGGCTGCCGGTCGGGCTGCACATCGTCGGACGCCGCCATGCCGATCACGTGGTCTTGCAACTCGCGGCGGCGTTCGAGCAAGCGCAGCCCTGGCCCAAGATCGCGACCGCTTACACATGAGCGATCTCCCGACCGAGCGGCTCGAGTTCCCTCAAGGGTTCGTCTGGGGCACGGCGGCGTGCGCACACCAGGTCGAAGGAGGCAACTGGAGCAACGACTGGTGGGCCTGGGAACACGATCCACGCTCGCCGTGCGTGGAGGTGTCCGGCGACTGCTGCGATCACTACCACCGCTTCGAAGCGGACTTCGAGCTGCTCGCCTCGCTCGGACACAACGCCCACCGCTTCGGCATCGAGTGGGCGCGCATCGAGCCCGAGCCCGGCGAGTTCTCCAGCGCCGCCCTCGACCACTACGCCCGCGTGCTCGATTCTCTGCACGAGAACGAGCTCACACCCTTCGCCACGCTCCATCACTTCTCGTCGCCTCGCTGGCTCACGGCGAAGGGCGGCTGGGCATCCGACGATGTCGTGGACCACTTCCGTCGCTACGCCGACGTGGTGGCGAGCCGGCTGGGTGACAGGATCCCCTTCGTCTGCACGATCAACGAGCCCCACATCGTCGCGATCATCGGCTACCAAGGCACGGCCTTCCCGCCGGGAGCCGGTGACAAGACGCTTTACCCGAAGGTGACGCGCAACTTCATACATGCCCACGCGGCGGCCAACGACGCGTTCAAGCAGCACCAACCCGGCGCCCAGGTGGGCCTCGTCCTCGCGACGAGCCACTACGAGGCCGTGGACGAGGCGTCGCAGGAGGTGCGGGACAGGATCCACCACCGGACCGTCGGCGTGTACCACCAAGCGCTGCGCGACGGGGTGATCCGCGGCTTCGGCGACGACGAGGAGGTCGCCGGGCTCAAAGGCGCGTCGGACTTCGTCGGCGTGAACTACTACTCACGCACACGCATCGACGTGTCGGCGCCCGCGAACACCGCCGACGTCCCACCGGACGCCGAGGTCACACAGATGGGCTACGA
>JBOGXL010000186.1:0-8686 GCA_050694575.1 Actinomycetota bacterium
TCCGGAGGGACAAGGACGGGATCCCGGCGAAGGTGCAGACGATCGAGTACGACCCCAACCGGTCGTCGCGTATCGCGTTGCTGGCCTACCGCGACGGTGAGAAGCGCTACATCCTCGCCCCGGACGGTTTGAAGCCCGGTGACGCGGTGAGTTCCGGACCGAAGGCCGAGATCAAGCCCGGCAACGCGCTTGCGCTGTCGAACATCCCCGACGGTACGGTCATACACAACGTCGAGCTCGTTCCCGGCCAGGGCGGCCGCATCGCGCGGTCGGCGGGCACGTCCGTGCAGCTGATGGCCAAGGAGAAGGGCTACGCGAACCTGCGCATGCCGTCCGGTGAGATCAGGCTCGTCAACCTCGGCTGCAAGGCCACCGTCGGCCAGGTCGGCAACCAGGAGCACGAGCTTTTGTCCGGCGGCAAGGCGGGGCGCAACCGGTGGAAGGGGCGCCGGCCGAAGGTGCGCGGCGTCGCGATGAACCCGGTCGACCACCCGCTCGGTGGTGGCGAGGGCAAGGCGTCGGGCGGTCGTCCGTCATCGAGCCCGTGGGGCAAGGTCGAGCGCCGGACGCGCAGCAAGCGCAAGACGTCCAGCAAGTTCATCGTCCGCAGGCGACAGAAGCGGAAGAGCAGGTAGGCATGCCGAGATCACTCAAGAAGGGTCCGTTCGTCGACGAACACCTGAAAAAGCGCGTCGAGCAGATGAACTCGCGCGGTGAGCGCCGGGTGATCCGCACCTGGTCTCGGCGGTCGACGATCACCCCGGACATGGTGGGACACACCATCGCCGTCCACGACGGCCGGAAACACGTCCCGATCTTCATCACCGAGGCGATGGTCGGTCACAAGCTCGGCGAGTTCGCGGTGACGCGCACGTACCGCCGACACGGATCCTCCGAGCGAGCATCGAAGGTCAGGTAATGGCGAAGACGGCACAGACACCGGCTAGGGAGGGCAGGGCCGTGGCCAAGTGGCTGCGGATCTCTCCGACGAAGGCGCGGCGCGCCGCCGACCTCGTGCGGGGCAAGCCCGTGCAGGAGGCGAGGCGTCTGCTCGCGTTCACCCCGCTCAAGGCTACGAGTGTCGTGTCGAAGGTGCTCGAGTCGGCCGTGGCCAACGCGACGCACAACTTCGACCTGCCCGAAGAGCGGCTCTACGTCCACCGGTCCTTCGTCGACGAAGGGATAGTCATCAAGCGGTGGATGCCTCGTGCCTACGGCCGCAACAACCGCATCCGCAAGCGCACATCTCACGTCACGGTCGTCGTGCGCGCGCGCGACGCTGAAGGGAAGTAGCTATGGGTCAGAAGATCAATCCGTACGGGTTCCGGCTCGGCGTCACCACCGACTGGAAGGCGAAGTGGTTCGCCGAGGGGAAGCAGTACCGGAGCTACCTGCACCAGGACATCGGCATCCGCGACTACATCCGTAAAGAGCTTCCGCACGGCATGATCTCGCGCGTCGATATCGAGCGAACGCGCGACCGTATCCGCGTGGATATCCACACGGCCCGGCCCGGGATCGTCATCGGCCGCCGGGGTGCCGAGGTCGAGCACCTCAAGCAGCAGATCCAGAAGATGACGGGCACGACCGAGGTGCGCGTGGACGCACTCGAGGTGCAGCAGCCGCAGCTCGAAGCTCCGCTGCTCGCGCAAGCCGTCGCCGAGCAGATCGCCGGACGTATCTCTTTCCGTCGCGCCATGCGTCGCACCGTGCAGGAAGCGATGCGCGCGGGAGCCAAAGGCATCAAGGTGCAGTGCTCGGGCCGCCTCGCCGGAGCGGAGATGGCGCGTACCGAGACGTACCGCGAGGGCCGTGTGCCCCTGACTACGCTCCGCGCCGACATCGACTACGGCTTCTACGAATCCAAGACGAAGTACGGACGCATCGGTTGCAAGGTGTGGATCTACAAAGGCGAGATCCTTCCGACGCGGGAGGAAGAACGCATCCGCAAGGCGGCGCAGGAGCGTGTGCGCCGCCGCGCCCGGCGCCGCGCCGGTCCCGCCGAGGAGGGTGCCGCTCCGGAAGGTGCCGCCGCGCCGGAGGCCGAGGCCGCCGCCGAAGTCGGTCCCCCGGCTGAAGGGCAGGGGGAGGGCTAGCCATGCTCATGCCCAAGCGCACCAAACACCGCAAGCAGCACCGCGCCAAGATCCGTTCGCACCCGAAGGGTGGGACGCGCGTGAACTTCGGTGAGTTCGGTCTGCAGGCGACGACACACGGCTATCTGTCCAACCGCCAGATCGAGGCGGCTCGTGTCGCGATGACCCGTCACATGAAGCGTGGCGGAAAGGTCTGGGTCACGATCTTCCCCGATCGTCCGGTGACCAAGAAGCCGGCCGAGACGCGCATGGGCTCGGGCAAGGGCAACCCGGAAGAGTGGGTGGCGGCCGTGCGGCCCGGGCGTGTCCTGTTCGAGCTCGCCGGTGTGCCGGAAGGGGTAGCGCGCGAGGCGCTTCGGCTGGCCGCGCACAAACTGCCGCTGCACACACGGTTCCTCTCCCGCGGGGAGCTGCCGACATCATGAAAGCCGCCGAGGTCAGGGACATGGACACCGAAGATCTGCACGTCCGTGCCGCTGAGTTGAAGGAAGAGCTCTTCAACCTGCGCTTCCAGCTCGCTACGGGCCAGCTCGACAACCACCGGAGGCTGCGTGCGGTGAAGCAGGACGTCGCTCGTATCCGCACCGTGCTGCGCGAACGCGACTTCGCCGTGGCGGAGGCCTCGCGCGGGGCGGCGGTTCCCACGCCGGCCGTTGAGACCGCTTCTTCCAAGACCGAAGGGGCCGAGTGATGGCCGACCGCGGTATGCGGAAGACGCGGGTGGGCCGTGTCGTGTCCAACAAGATGGACAAGACGGTGATCGTGCGCGTCGAGACGACCACTCGACACCCCCTCTACGCGAAGACGATGCGGCGTCGCCGCAAGTTCTACGCCCACGACGAATCCAACGACTGCCGGATCGGTGACACCGTCCGCATCTCGGAGGCGCGCCCGATGTCCAAGCTCAAGCGCTGGCGTGTGGTCGAGGTAGTCGAGAAGGCGCGCGAATGATCCAGCAGGAATCGAAGGTTCGTGTGGCCGACAACACCGGCGCCCGCCAGGTGCTCGTGATCCGCGTGCTCGGGGGATCCGGTCGTCGGTACGCGCGCATCGGCGATCTCGTCGTCGGCACCGTCAAGGACGCCGTGCCCGGCGGCGCGGTAAGTCCCGGGACGGTCGTGAAGGGCGTCGTCGTGCGCACGCGCAAGGAGATGCGCCGCGGCGACGGTACGTACATCCGATTCGACGACAACGCCATAGTGATCCTCGACGACGCAGGCAATCCGCGGGGGACCCGCATCTTCGGCCCGGTGGCCAGGGAGCTGCGCGACAAGAAGTTCATGCGGATCGTCTCGCTCGCGCCGGAGGTTCTGTGATGACGGTTCGCGTGAAGATCCGTAAGGGCGACCACGTCCGTGTGATGACGGGCAAGGACCGCGGGAAAGAGGGGCGAGTGCTGGCCGTGTTCCCGCGAAACAACCGGTTGCTCGTCGAGGGCGTGAACGTCGTTAAGCGTCACCTCAAGCTCCGGCCCGCTCGCGGGCGCGCCGGTCAGGAGGGTGGGATCATCTCTAAGGAAGCCCCTCTGGACGTCTCGAACGTCCAGGTCGTCTGTCCGTCCTGTGGCCCGACGCGCGTTGGATATCAGGTCGCGTCCGACGGGACGAAAGCCCGGATCTGCCGCAAGTGCGGCGGGGAGCTCTAGCCGTGACAGAGAACCAGCAGGCGAACGGCGCGGGGGGTCCGGGGGGCGCAGCGCCCCCGGCGGAGAAGCCTCGGCTTCGCGTTCGCTACGAGACCGAGATCGTCCCCGCCCTCAAGGACCGGTTCCGATTCTCGAGCGCGATGCAGGTGCCGCGCCTCGAGAAGATCGTCGTGAACATGGGTTTAGGTGAGGCCGTGCGCGACGCCAAGATCATCGAGGTCGCCACGGAGGACCTGGCCGTCATCACCGGACAGAAGGCGATAGTCACGAAGGCTCGGAAATCGATAGCAGGGTTCAAGCTGCGAGCCGGGATGCCGATCGGTGCGAAGGTGACGCTCCGATCGGCCCGGATGTGGGAGTTCTGCGACCGCTTGCTGTCGATAGCCCTCCCCCGTATCCGTGACTTCCGTGGGTTGAATCCGAACGCCTTCGACGGCGGCGGCAACTACACGATGGGCGTGACCGAGCAGCTCATCTTTCCCGAGATCGATTACGACAAGGTGCAGCAACAGCTCGGGATGGACATCACCTTCGTAACCACGGCCCCCAACGACGAGGAAGGGTTCGCACTCCTCACGGAGCTGGGCTTCCCATTCGCAGAGAGAACGCAGACCGAGCAGGCGGCGAGCTAACTATGACGAGAAAGTCCCTCTACGAAAAGACGTTCGCCAGGAAGCCGAAGTTCAAGGTGCGCGGCTACACACGGTGCCGCCGGTGCGGCCGGCCGCGGGCGGTGTACCGGCGCTTCGAGCTTTGCCGTCTCTGCTTCCGCGAGCTGTCCCACGCCGGGGAGATCCCGGGCGTGAAGAAAGCGAGCTGGTGATGGGCGCCGGTGTGATCACAGACCCCATCGCGGACCTGCTTACGCGGATCCGCAACGGCCTCATCGCGCGTCATGCGGAGGTGAAGATCCCGCACTCGCGCGTGAAGGCGCGCATCGCCGAGATCTTTATGCAGGAGGGATACGTGCAGGGAGTCGAGGTCGTCCCCGGCACCATCCAGTCGGAGATACACGTGCAGCTGAAGTACACGCCGTCGCGCGACCCGGTGATCAAGGGTCTGCGGCGCGTGTCCAAGCCCGGCTTGCGTGTGTACAAGGGACGGCATGACCTTCCACGGGTCCAGGGCGGACTCGGGGTAGCCGTCCTGTCGACGTCGAAGGGCGTGATGACGGATCGAGAAGCTCGCCGGCAGCAGGTCGGTGGCGAAGTGCTGTGCGAGGTGTGGTGACGTGAGCCGCGTTGGACAGATGCCCGTGCCGCTACCCGATGGCGTCAAGGTGGAGATCTCTCCCGGACGCGTCCGCGCGTCGGGCCCCCTGGGCACCCTCGAGGCGAACTTCCCCCCGGTCATCGACGTCCAGACAGAGGACAACGTCCTGCGCCTGGTCCGTCCGAGCGAGAGCCGGGAGCACAAGGCGTTCCACGGTCTGGCCCGGTCGCTCGTGGCCAACGTCGTGTACGGCGTCTCTTCGGGGTTCAGCAAAGCGCTCGAGATCCAGGGCGTTGGGTACCGCGCGCAGCTCCAAGGTCAGACCTTGGTCTTGCAGGTCGGCTACTCCCACCCGGTCGAGGTCCCGGCGCCCGAGGGGATCGAGTTCGAGGTGCCGGCCCCCACGCGTATCGTCGTGAAGGGCCCGTCCAAGGAGCTCGTCGGCCAGATCGCGGCGAACATCCGCAAGATCCGTCCGCCGGAACCGTACAAGGGCAAAGGCATCCGGTACGAAGGCGAAGTAGTGCGGCGCAAGGTCGGAAAGGCAGCGAAGTGACGACGGCAACCATCTCGGGACGCAAGCGAGCCTTCGGCCGCCGGACGGCGCGCATCAGGCGTCATCGACGCGTGCGCAAGCGTGTCCTCGGTGCGCCCGATCGTCCGCGGCTGGCCGTCTTCCGGTCGGCGCGCCACATCTACGCGCAGATCGTGGACGACACCACGGGCCGGACGCTCGCGGCGGCCTCGACGCTCGATGCCGATGCGCGTTCGGCGACCGGTGACAAGAAGGCGCGTGCGGGCCGAGTCGGCGCACTGATCGCGGAGCGCGCGAAAGCCGCCGGCGTGTCGCGTGTTTCGTTCGATCGCGGCGGGTTCGCCTACCAGGGCCGCGTTGCGGCGCTGGCCGATGGTGCCCGCCAGGGAGGACTGGAGTTTTGAGCAACCAGATGGGCCGCCGGGACAGAGGACGAGGGCCATCCGACGACGTTCGACCGCAGCTCGAGCAACGCGTGGTCGAGATCAACCGTGTTGCCAAGGTGCAACAGGGAGGCCGCCGCTTCTCGTTCACGGCGCTCGTCGTCATGGGCGATCGTGGCGGACGCGTCGGTATCGGCTACGGGAAAGCCAAGGAAGTCGCGTCGGCCATCCAGAAGGCCGAGGAGTACGCGAAGCGGACCATGGTGACCGTTCCCATGATCGGCGCAACGATCCCGCACGAGATCATCGGTGCGGACGGCGCCGCGCGGGTCATGCTGAAGCCCGCGGCCCCGGGATCCGGAGTCATCGCCGGCGGCGCCGTGCGCGCGGTACTCGAGTGCGCCGGGATCGAAGACTGCCTCGCGAAGATCCTCGGGACGAGCAACCCGATCAACGTGGTCCACGCGACCATCGCCGGTCTGAAGGGCTTGCGCCGGCCCGAGGAAGTCGCGCGGGTACGTGAGAAGTCGCTCGAGGAGGTCGCTCCGCCGGTGATGCTGCGCCGGATGGAGGAAGCTGAGGCGAAAGCGTCCACGCAGACCGAGCTCGGCGCGGCCGTCGAGCCGGCTCCCGACGGTGGCCGCTCGAGGCGCTCGTCGGGCTCCAGGGGTACGTGATGGCGAGTCTCAAGATCACCCAGAAACGCAGCTCGATCGGGCGGCCGCCCGACCAGCGTCGTACCCTGCGAGCGCTGGGCTTGCGCAAGATCGGCCAGTCGGTCCAGAAACCCGACTCACCCGATCTGCGGGGCATGCTGTTTAAGGTGCAACACCTAATCGAAGTCGAGGAGGGGCAGTGAGACTTCACGATCTGCGTCCGGCCCCCGGGGCCAAGCGCCCGCGCAAGCGCATCGGCCGCGGCGATAGCTCGGGCCGCGGAAAGACGTCCGGCCGCGGCATGAAGGGCCAGAAGGCGCGCAACAATGTGCCGGCATGGTTCGAGGGCGGACAGATGCCCCTCCAGCGCCGGGTGCCCAAATGGGGTGGTTTCACGAGCCCCAACCGCGTGGAGTACGCCGTCGTCAACGTCGCCAAGCTTTCGGAGGTCTTCGATGCCGGAGCCGTCGTCGGTCCCGAGGAGTGCGCGGCCCGGGGTCTTGTCCCGCGCCGCAAGCCGGTGAAGGTCCTCGGGCACGGTGAGATCGCGAAGGCCTTGACCGTTCGCGCCCACAAGTTCTCGAAGCAAGCCGCCGACAAGATCACGGCCGCCGGAGGGACCATCGAGAAGGTCGAGGGGAAGAGCTAGGTGCTCAGCGCGCTTCGCAACGCGTTCAAGGTTCCTGATCTCCGCCGCAAGATCCTCTTCACTCTGCTCATAATCGCCGTCTACCGGCTCGGGGCGAATGTCCCCAACCCCGGTGTCGACCACACAGCCGTCCAGCAGCTCGTGGAGAGAGGTCGAGAAGCGGGCGGAGTGGTCTCGTTCCTCAACCTGTTCTCCGGAGGCGCGCTCACGCGGTTCGCGATCTTCGCGCTCGGCATCATGCCGTACATCACGGCTTCGATCATCATGCAGCTCCTCGCCGTGGTTATCCCGCGTCTGGAGGAATGGCAGAAGCAAGGTGAGATCGGCTACAAGAAGATCACGCAGTGGACGAGGTACCAGACGATAGTCCTCGCCCTCATCCAGTCGACCGGCCTCGTCTTCCTCTTCCATAACCCGGAGAACTTCGGCGTCGACCTGATTCCGAACTTCACCCCTCCCCGCATCGCGTTGATCGTCGTGACCATGACCGCTGGTACAGGTCTGATCATGTGGCTGGGCGAGCTCATCACGCAGCGCGGCATCGGGAACGGCATGTCCCTGTTGATCTTCGCGAGCGTCATCTCCGAGCTTCCGGCACAGTCGAGCGTCATCTACTCCCAGCTCGGTCCCTTCGGCGCGGGTGTGTTCCTGCTCGTCGGACTGGGGATCGTGGTGGCTATCGTCCTGATCGAGCAGGGACAACGGCGGATCCCCGTCCAGTACGCCAAACGCATAGTCGGGCGCCGGATGATGGGCGGCGGCTCGACGTACATCCCCATCAAGGTGAACCAGGCCGGGGTCATCCCGATCATCTTCGCGTCGTCGGTGATGTACATCCCCGTGCTCGTGTCGAGCGCAGCGCCGTGGCAGTGGCTGCGTGACTTCACCTCGCAGTACTTCGTGAACGCGGCGAGCGTGCCGTACGTGATCCTGTTCTTCGTCCTGATCCTCGCGTTCACGTTCTTCTACGTCGCGATCACGTTCAATCCCGTGCAACAGGCCGACTACATCCGGAAGTACGGCGGATTCATCCCCGGCATCAGGCCCGGACGGCCCACGGCCGAGTACCTCAACCGCGTGCTGACCCGTCTCACCGTGCCCGGAAGTCTCTTCCTCGCTTCTGTTGCGATCATCCCGTCGGTCGTCGCGGGACTCACGAACATCAATCCCACGACGTTCCCCTTCGGCGGGACGTCGATCCTCATCGCTGTCGGTGTCGCACTCGAGACGATGCGACAGCTGGAATCGCAGCTCCTGATGCGGCACTACGAAGGTTTCTTGAGGTAGTCACGAAAAGGCGCCCTATGCGTTTGCTGATGGCCGGTTCCCCCGGTGCGGGGAAGGGCACACACGGACGTCGCCTCGGCGCCGACCTCGGCATCCCCCACATCGCGACCGGCGACCTTCTCCGCGAACAGGTCGCCCAGGGGACGGCGATCGGTCGGCAGGTGAAGGACCTGGTCGACAGGGGTGACTACGTTCCCGACGCGTTGATGATGGAGATCATCCG
>JBOGXL010000187.1:0-2876 GCA_050694575.1 Actinomycetota bacterium
TGCCCTCGGCCAGGAGATGCCAGACCGTGCTCGCGACGAACGGCTTCGTCGCGGAGAAGATGACGTACCGGGTGTCGTTGGTGGCGTCACCGTAGGTCTCGAAGGCCACGAGTTGACCGTCCTTGGCCAGCGCGATCTGACACGACGGCAACAGACCTTCGTCGATCTCCCGTTGCGCACGGGTGAGGAGGTCGTCCAAACGCTCGGAGGACACGCCGACGTCATCGGCCCGAACGACGGATGGAAGGGTGGTCACGACCCTCACGATAGACTTTTTAGGACATGACCGCGCCGCCCACGCCGGAGCGCAGCGGAGGCGCAATGGTGCGGGCAGACGACTTCCGGGCCGGTCTCCCGTTCCCGCTCGACGGCTTCCAACGCCAGGCGATCGAGGCCGTCGAGGAAGGGGAGTCCGTGCTCGTCGCGGCGCCGACCGGGTCGGGCAAGACCGTCGTAGCCGAGTTCGCATGCTGGCTGGCCATCCAAACGGGCGCGAAGTGCTTCTACACGACTCCGCTCAAGGCCCTCTCGAACCAGAAGTTCGGCGACCTGGCTGCCCGGCACGGCGCCCGCCACGTCGGTCTGCTGACCGGCGACAACTCGATCAACGGGGAAGCGCCCCTCGTCGTCATGACGACCGAGGTCCTCCGGAACATGCTCTACGAGGGCTCATCGACGCTGCGCGGGCTGCGCTGGGTGGTCCTGGACGAGGTCCACTACCTCCAGGACCCGTACCGCGGCGCCGTTTGGGAGGAAGTGCTCATCCACCTGCCTGCAGAGGTGCGTGTCGTCTGCTTGTCGGCAACCGTCTCCAACGTGGCCGAGTTCGGTGACTGGCTGGAGACGATCCGCGGTCACACCCGGGTCGTCCTCGAGCGACGGCGGCCGGTCGAGCTCCGCAACCTCGTCGCCGTCGGTGAGACGCTCCACCCGTTGCTCGACGAGAACGGACGGACCAACCCCGAGCTCGTTCGTCTCTGGGCCAAGGGTGTTGCGTCCGCGGCGCGCTACGGACGGTTCCCGCCGGGACGGCCCGGCCACCGAGGCGGCAACCGGGCGCCGGGGAGGGGGCGTCGCCCGAGCGGGGCGGAGGTCTACACACCAACGCGGGTCGAGGTCGCCGAGGTGCTCGATCGTGAAGAGATGCTGCCGGCGATCTGCTTCATCTTCTCTCGGGCGGGGTGCGACGAAGCCGTAGACGCATGCGTACGCGCCGGCATCGATCTCACCTCCAAAGCCGAGCGCGAACGGATCACCGAGTTCGCGCAGCTGCGCGCCGCGCCGCTCGACGCCGAGGACCTGAAGGCGCTGCGGTTCTCGTCCTTCTCGGAAGGGCTGGCGCGCGGCGTCGCGGCCCATCACGCCGGGATGCTTCCGGTCTTCAAGGAGACCGTCGAAGAGCTGTTCAAGCTGGGGTGGGTGAAGCTCGTCTTCGCGACCGAGACGTTGGCGCTGGGCATCAACATGCCCGCTCGCTCCGTCGTCATCGAGCGACTCACGAAGTTCACCGGTGAGCGGCATGAGCTCCTCACGCCCACCGACTACACACAGCTCACCGGACGCGCCGGACGACGAGGCATGGACGAGATCGGCTTCGGCGTGACGCTTTTCAACCCGTGGGTGTCGCTCGACAAGCTGACGTCGCTCGCAACGCTGCAGGCCCACAAGCTCACATCGTCCTTCCGGCCGTCGTACAACATGGCCGTCAACCTCGTTCGCCGCTACGAACCCGACATGGCAACCCAGCTCCTGAATTCCTCCTTCGGGCAGTTCGTGGCCGATCGCAACGTCGTCCGCTGGCAGCGCGAGCTAGACGCCAAGGAGCGGGAGGCTGAGGAGCTGCGCGCCGGGCTGGTGTGCGACCTCGGCGACGTCGTGGAGTATCACCGCTTGTACGGCGCCGCCCAACGGGCGATGCGGGAGGAGCGCGGCTCGCAGAGGGTGCGCGAAGCGCTCGGTCGGTTGGTGCCCGGCGATGTCGTGTGGGGAGGGTTCGGCCGAGCGCTGATCCTCGAACAGCCGCGGAAGGCGGCCAAGGGCGCCCCGCGGGTGACGGCCATGACCGCCGACAGGAAGCTTCGCCGCCTCGGCCCCCGGGACTTCACGCAGCCACCCGAGGCTGTAGCGAAGCTCAGCCTGCGCGGCCAGTCGTGGCGCTCGGCGAAGGTTCGAGGACACCTCGCGCGCGAGCTGTCACGCGTCGACGCCCAGCGGCCGTCGCCGTCGGCCAAGCGCTCCGATGTCCGCAAGCTGGTCGAGTCCTACCAGGAGCATCCGTGTCATGAGTGCCCGGATGTGCGCGAGCATCTCGACGCCGCCGCCAAGCTGGCCGACCTCGAGGAGGAGACCTCGAAGCTCCGTCGCCAGGTACGGCGCCGAACCGGCGGCCTCGCGCGCACCTTCGACCGCGTCCTGCGCGTGTTGCGCTCGCTTGAGTACGTCGAAGACTGGCGCCTCACACAGAAGGGGGAGCTCTTACGGCGCGTGTACAACGAAGCCGATCTACTCGTCGTGGAGTGCCTCAACCGAGGATGGTTCGAAGGCCTTGATCCGGAGGAGCTGGCCGCGGTGGTTTCGCTCTTCGTCCACCAGTCGAGGGGCCGTGATGATCCGGAAGCCCCGCCGACACCGAGCCTCGCCCGCTACGAGCGACGGGTCACCGACCTGTTCCGCTCCCTGCGCGAGGTCGAGCGCCGGAACGACATCGAGCTCCTCGCCGAGCCGGACCCCGGGTTCATGGCCCAGATGTACGAGTGGGCGCAGGGGCGCAGCCTCGAAGAGGTCCTGGAGGACCGTGAGACATCGGCCGGGGACTTCGTCCGTTCGGCCAAGCAAGTGCTGGATCTGCTGCAACAGCTACGCCAGGTCGTCGAGGA
>JBOGXL010000188.1:0-2228 GCA_050694575.1 Actinomycetota bacterium
CGGGCAGCGTGTCCGGCTTCGGCCCGTTCGGGTTCGGGCGCTCGCAGACGCGTGCGCGACGCGGACGCGACGTCGAGACCGAGGTCGAGCTCACCTTCGACGAGGCCATGGCCGGTACCGAGCGCAAGGTCAGGATGGATCTCCCGTCCGGCCGGCGCGACGTCACCGTCCGGATCCCGGCGGGTGTCGCCGACGGCGCGCGCATCCGAGCCCGCGCGAAAGGTGAGCACGGGAGCGAAGGCGGTGAAGCAGGCGACTTGTTCGTTCGTGCGAAGGTGGCGCCACACAAGATCTTCGGCCGTCGTGGGATCGACCTCACGTTGAAAATTCCCATCACGTACTCCGAAGCCGCGCTGGGGGCCGACGTGAAGGTGCCGACCCTCGAGGACCCGGTGACGCTCAAGATCCCCGCCGGGACGTCGTCCGGACGAACCTTTCGGTTGCGTGGGCGTGGCGTGAGACGCAGCGACGGCACGGCGGGAGACCTGTTGGCGACGGTGCAGGTGGCGGTGCCGAAGAAGCTGTCGCGTAAGCAGAAGGAGCTCATCGAGCAGCTGGCTCAAGGGGAGGAGTCCCCGCGAACCGACCTGGAGGTGGACTGAATGAGCGCGCAGCGATCTTTCAGCGCCTGCCACGAAGTGGGGTGTTTCTAGTGGCCAGGCGTAAGCAGGAGACGGCTGTGTACGTCATCAGCGTTGCAGCCGAACTCGGTGGAGTGCACCCACAGACCTTGCGGATGTACGAGCGGAAGGGTCTGCTGAGTCCGCAGCGGACCTCGGGGAATACGCGTCGGTACTCGGCCGAGGACATCCAACGTTTGCGCCGGATCCAAGAGCTCACGCAGGGCGCGGGCGTCAACCTCGCGGGGGCCAAGCTCGTCCTTCGCCTCGAGGAGCAACTGGGGCGCATGCGTCGTGAGCTGAACGCCATGGCCTCGCGCCTCGAGGAGCTCGAAGCCGACGTCGCCCGCGACATGCGTCGGATCGTGCGGCAAGCAGGCGAGATCGTTCCGGCTCGGGACTACCGCTCTCTGAACGAGATGTGGAACGAGCATCGCCGTCGGAGCACCGACCGACCGATCGAGCTCGGCCCCCCGCACACCGGCGGGTAGGGTCAGCCTGCCTCGCGCCGGATCGTCGGCGCGATCAGCTGCGTGAACGTCCGCATCCCGTTCGCATTCAGATGGATCGGGTCGACGAAGTCGCCGGCGTCCCCGATGTGCGCGGACGCGTCGACGACGCCCACCTCGTGGTCTTCCGCGAACCCCTCGACGGTACGCTCGTATCGCGCGTAGTCCGTGCGCCCCCGAGGGTGCATCGGGATGAGGTCCTTCGTAACCGGAAGCTTGACGAAGATCAGTGAAACGCCGCGCGACTCGAGAGTGTCGGCCAGCCGCTCGAGCGCCTGCAGCTGCGATCCACCCACCGTGTAGTCGTGGTAGGACTCCTGCTCCGTCCGCCTGCGGAACTCCGCCGGGATGGCGTACGGGCGGCTGTGGAACTGCGGGATCGAGGCGAGGATCCCCTGCGAGCCGACACGAGCGCGATCGGCCTGCGCGTCGCCCTTCAGGATGGTGCCGGGCCGCCGGAGCTCGGTTCTATATCGGGCGAGATACGAGTTGTCTTCTGCCCACGCCTCCACGCGCGTTCGGGGGCCGAGACCGCCGCGCACGCGACGTGCGCCTTCCGATCGCGTGAACTTGCGGAAGAAGTCGGCCTGCGTGATGCCGTTGTCGTTGAGCTCCAGGCTCGTGGTCCCGAGGACTATCACCTGCGGCCGGAGCTTTGGGAGTACGACGCGCGTGACCCAGATCTCCAACGATCGAAGGTCGGCGCCGTTCAACGCGGCATTGAAGGACGGGCGCGTCTTCGCTCCGATGAGCCGGTCGGTGAGGATCGGGTCGGCGGCGGCGTTCATCGACGACGATCCGACGAAGACGGCCGAGGCGCCCGGAACGTTGCGTCCGAGTGCCTCCATGCGAGCGACCTTGTTCTGCACCTCGCGGTCGTTCCAGACCAGTGGCTCGGGCAGCCGCGACGCCGCCGCCCGGACGACGAGCTCGGCGCCGAACACGACCGCGACGGCCACGACCAGAGATAGGACGAGACCGCGTTTGCCCGAACGCATCAGAACTGGAAGTAGATGAACGGAACGGGCGTCCCGCCCGAGAACACGACGATCGCCACGATCATCACGGCGTACGCCACGCCGCGGGCGACGGGCCCCCA
>JBOGXL010000189.1:0-6406 GCA_050694575.1 Actinomycetota bacterium
AGACGAGCGCTCGTCGCTGCCGGCGCCCTGGCCCTACGTGGTGTGCGACGACACAGAGCTCTTCGGGTGGACGTACGCGCTGATGCCGATGCTCGGCGGCACTACCGGATCCACCCTCTGGGAGTCGGCCGACGAGGCAAACCGCCTCCGGCTCGCCTTCGCCGCCGGCGAGGCGCTCGCGCGATTGCACGAAGCGGATTCGGACTTCTTCGGCCCGTACGACGCCCAGCTCGACGACTTCATCGAGATGGACGACTTCCCCGACTGGGCCCTCCATCGGCTCGACCACTGGCGCATGGCGTGCCGTGCAGTGAATGCGCTCTCCACCGAGGCCGAGCAGTACATCGACGACCTGCTCGAGGAGTGCTCGCCGGCTTTGACCGAGCCGTTCACGCCCGTCCTCGTCCATCACGACTTCAATCTCGGCAACCTGAACTTTGAGCCGTCGGCGAACGGCTTCGAGCCGACCGGCGTCTTCGATCTCATGGAGGCGTACATCGCCGACGGCGAGGAGGACATCGTCCGGATGCTATGGAGCGTTAAGACCGACGACCAGCGCACGGCGTACGTCGACGCGTACACGGCGCACCGGCCCTTCCGTCCGGGGGCCGGTGAACGCCTCGCCATCTACGCGCTCTCCGACTGGCTCGTCATCTGGGAGTACGGCAAGCGCGTCGGGCAATGGTTCGAGGACACGACGTTCATGGAGACGGTCCAGCCGATCATCCGCAACGCAAGGGCTATAGGGTCCAAAGGGGGAACATGAAGCTTCCGGACGTCTCGCTGCCGACGCACTGTACGCCGCGCGACGAGCTCTTCGCGTTGATGCGAGAGCGCAAGCAGGCCGACGCCGCCGCCGCCGATCGCATGATCGACGACAGGACGACCCTCGTCGTCGGTTCGGCCCCCAACTATCCGCACGGTGTTGTCGACCCGATCCCCGAGCTCGCGGGTCTCGCCGGAGAACGCGGCGTCCCTTTCCACACCGACGCCGCGGTCGGTGGATTCCTGCTGCCCTTCATGGAACGCGCCGGGTACGACGTCCCGCCGCCACCCGCGAGGTGTGAAAGTGAGGTATAGCGATGTCTGATGAGCGAAGGTCATCAGAAACGCGGGGGGTCCGAGGGGCGCAGCGCCCCCGGTCAAGTAGTGAACAGATCGTTCGAGACTTCTGCGCGGCGTGGGCGCGGCGGGACATCGACGAGCTCGTCGGCTACTTCACCGAGGACGCGATCTACCACAACATCCCCACCGACCCGGCTCAGGGCTACGACGCCATACGGGGCGTGCTGAAGTTGTTCGTCCCCATGGCGAGCGGCATCGAGTTCGAGATCAAGCACCTGGCCGCCGACGGCGACATCGTCTTCACTGAGCGCGTGGACCACTTCCAGCTCAGGAACGGGAAGGTATCGATACCGGTGGCGGGAATATTCGAGGTCTGCGACGGCAAGATCGCGGCGTGGCGCGACTACTTCGACATGCAGCAGTTCATGACGCAGCTCCAAGCCGCCACGTGAGCCCGCAGGATCCGACTCACTTGCCGCCCGACCTGCCCGTCCCGGACGACGACGGGGCCGCACGCGGATGCACGCCGCAATCATGCGCGTTGCGGGATCACCACGCCGAGCTGCGCGACCTGGGCGCGACGGTCGTGGGTCTGTCCACGCAAACGACGCAGGAGCAGCGGCAGTTCGTCGCCGATCAGCACTTGCCCTTCACGCTCGTCAGCGACTCGAATCTCGAGCTCGCACGAGCCCTCAAGCTGCCCACCTTCGAGCTTGACGACGTGACCCTTCTCAAGCGCATCACACTGATCGCGCAGGACGGCGCGATCGTGAAGGTCTTCTATCCCGTCTTCCCGCCCGACCGGAACCCACAGGACGTGATCGATTGGCTCGCTCTATCCTCGTCGGCGGGGGAAGAAAGGGGGACGCGATGAGCGACCGCATCTGGGTCGTCGACAACGACCCGAGCGCGAAGTATCCGATCTACACGCGCGGCAACGTCGGCGAGGTCTTCCCGGACACCGTCGCACCCTTGACGTGGACGGCCTTCGGCGTCCCGGGGGCCGAACCGGGCTGGCGGGACGCCTTCGTCCGGTTCGGCGTGTTCGATCACGACGAGTTCGACCCCAGCCAGATCGAGATCCTCGGGGTGTTCGGCGGCTACTGCTATCTCAACGTGTCCGTCAGCCGGATCTTCGGCGTGCGCGTACCCGGACTCACCCCCGAGCTCGTTGACAGGTCGATCTGGGGTGAGATGCCGGGCGTCCCGCCCTACGCTCCGCTCGCGACGGACGAGAGTCCGGCACACACCGCTCGCATCCAGCGGACGGCCCAGTGGATCTTCACCACCCAGGAGCTCCCGGAGCTGCGCGAGGACCAGCAGCGCGTGCGAGCGATACGCGAAGCGCGTCCGGACCTGACCGCGATGTCGGATGCCGAGCTCATGGCGCGCATCCTCGGGTTCGCCGACATCGTCCGCGAGCTGTTCTCCCGGCACATCTTCGTCAGCTATTGCTCCCTCACCGTGCTCGGCACGATCGCCGGCATCTGCGAGCAGGCGCTGAGCGATTCGTCCTTCGCGATGCGCCTCGTGGCCGGGATCGGGGACGTGGACTCGGCGGCTCCGCCGATGGCCATGTGGGAGCTGAGCCGTCTGATCAGCGGGTCACCGGACCTGAGCGCAGCCTTCGACGACGGTACGGTCGGTCTTCTCGATCGACTCCGAGGACGGGAGAGCGCAGAAGACTTCCTGAAGCTGTTCGACGGGTTCATCTACGAGTTCGGCTCCCGGGGTCCCAACGAGTGGGAGATGCGCTGCCCGACATGGGAGACAGATCCCGAGCTCGCGCTCGTGGCTATCGACCGCATGCGTCTCGCCGACGACGCGGGCGATCCTGCGGCGAGCCAACGGCGGCTGGCGGCCGAACGTGAGGCCATCTCGGCGGAGGTGCTCGGCCAGCTCGAGCCGGCTCCCGAAGTGCACGGACAGATGGCCGCCGCCCTCAACGCGGCCAAGGTGTTCCTGCCCGGACGCGAACGCACGAAGACCACGATCATCAAAGTCACCCAGGAGGCTCGACTCGCAGCACGCGAGCTCGGCCGCCGGATGTGCGCGAACGACGTCTTCGAGCGTCCGGAGAGCCTGAGCATGCTGTGCGACACGGAGCTCAACGACTTCTTGGCCGACCCGAACAAGTGGTCGGACACGATCGCCGAGCGCGAGAGGCTGTACGACAGGCTCCAATCGCTCGAACCGCCGTTCATCATCGACGGGGCCGTGCCGCCGGTGGACGAGTGGAAGCAGCGCGAAACAGCGCCGCTTCACGTCGCGCCCGGGACCACCCTCGCCGGCCTCGCCGGATGCCCGGGCGCGGCCAGAGGTCGCGCGCGAGTGATCATGAGTCCGTTCGACGGCCGCGGGCTCGAGCCGGGAGACGTCCTCGTTGCGCCGCTCACGGATCCGAGCTGGACGCCGCTCTTCGTCCCGGCGTGTGCCGTCGTCGTGGACGTCGGAGCACCGCTGTCCCACGCCGTGATCGTGTCGCGCGAGCTGGGCGTCCCGTGCGTCGTCAGTGTCACGAACGCGACGCGCAAGATCCCCGACGGCGCCCTGGTGGAGGTCGACGGGACGGCCGGTACGGTGACCGTCCTTTAGCGGAACCGACTACGACGAAGCGTCCCCGAGTGGTGTCGTAGCCGGACACACGGGTGCCTCGGCTTCAACACGCTCGACATCGCGGCCCGGCTCCCGGGCGAAGCAGATGTTCAGCGGCTCGGCGTTGAGGTACGTGCCGTCTCGCGCGAACTCGAGGGCGACGCGGGCGCTGTAGCCGGTGTCGCAAGCGTGGCAGGCGTCCTTGAGGGACCATTGGAAGACGAAGCGCAGCTTCCCGTCGCCGCGCCGCACCGCTTCGAACACTTCGTCGGTTTCCCAGAGGACGAGATCGTCTTCGTCCGGGATGTCGTCCGTTCTGTTCACGGCTTCACGCAGCGGCTCGTAGGCCGGGTCTTGTCCGAAAAGGGCCACGGGCGGCGCCTCGCGTTCCACCGTCACGAACGACGGGCTCCCGTTGACCAACAGGTAGTCGTCGTTGGCGTTGGCCCGCCATGGGACCACGACACCTCCTATGTCGACGACTCCGGACTCGCGGAACGCCGTGAGGAACCAATGCGTCTCGCGGAAGAAGCTCTGCGCCTCCTCCGACGCCCCGCCGGCCTCCATCACACCGAGCGAGCACTCCGTCTCACCGCCCTTGCCTCCGGTGTTCGTGCCGCACTCGAAGAGCTCCTGAGCGGTCTCGTCATCGATCCTCCACACCGCCTCGCGGGTGAAGACCTCGTCCGAAGTGGGGTCGGGACGGAGAACCGCGACGACCGCACCGCCGATCAAGACGCCGATGACCAGAACGAAGAGCCACCGCACAGCCTTAGCCCGTGAAGCCGATCTCCTTGTGCGTCCCGTCGCACAAAGGCTTGTTGCCCGAGTTGCCGCAACGGCACAGTGCCACTCGGTTGCGGATCTCGAAGGGCTGCCCGTCGGCGCGCCGCACACGGATACGGCCGGTGACGAGCAGCGGGCCGTCCTTCTGGACGGCGATCTGCACGGGCAGGTCCGGCTCGGTCTCGACGCCGTCGACGAGGTAACTCAAGGCACCGGACGGACAACGCCGGACCATCGCGACGATCTTGTCGCGGAGCTCGGCGTCTTCGTCGATCACCTTGGCCGCCTTCCAGACGTTCGTGATCCTGTCGGCACAGAACCCGGCGTGCGTGCAGACACCGCGATCGTCGCGGATGGCAACCCCAGATCCTCCGAGGGTCTTCGCGCGATCGTCGTAGTCGTCCGTTGGAGCGGCCTCCGTCCCGTCGAAATCGACCTCTTCATGCATGCCGCTGCAGAAGGGTTTGCGCTTGGAGTTCCCGCACCGGCAGAGCCAGTACTCATCGGGAGCGTCGAGCGTTTCGTCGACATACCAGGCGATCGGCTCGCCCTTGTCGCTTTCGACCTTCGAGACGCGTACGAGCGGCACGCCGCCCGTCACGTGGTAGGGACCGTTGACCCCGACCTCGATCCCTGTATCCGTCGCTTGCGTCGTGTCGGACATCCCTCACGGCCTCCCGTTGCCGTCGCTGTCGACCACGGCCACCCACGCGCGCTGGTGGTGGACGGCCGGGGGCCAGTCTGCCTCCTCGCGGCGGTTGAGCCGAAACGCCTCGGTCCGGACGACGTACGCCCACGACCCGTTGACCGCGATCTGGTTGTAGTCCCCGAGGAAGGCACTCTCTCGCGAGTACGCGGCGAACCGGATGTCCGTCCGGACCTTCGTGTTGATCTTCAGCGGCTTCGAGAAGGACGCACCGTCGTCGGTCGACTGTTGGTAGTACGTGTCGACGTACGGCGTGCGGCGCGGGATGTCGGCGAGACGCGCCGCCTGTTTCTGCCGGCGATACATGACGCGCAGGATGCCGTCCTTCCCGAACTCGATGGCCGCCGTGAAGTGTTCGACGTAGTCGTCGGGCTTAGACGTGTGCACCTTCTTCACGGGTGTCCACGTCAGACCGCCGTCGTCGGAGTGCGTCGTGACGACGTCGTTCACGACGTCGGTGCGGAACCTATTGTCGCTCCACGCCACGTGGATACGCCCGGTCCGCGGGTTGACGGCCGCCGTGGGAAGGTTCTCCGCCGCTCGATGCAGCGGTGAGTCGGTGCCGCGGTACGACGCCACCGCCGTCGGGGGGCCGAACACCAGCGGCGCGCCCGTCGGCAGGCTCCCGGCCATCGGAGCCGTCGCGATCACGTACTTCTCGATGACGGTCAGGTCGGCGGGATCGACGGTCCCGTCGGTGAGGATCGGTGGGAGAGGGAAGATCCCTTGGATCACCACCGCAAGGTCGCCGTTGGGCATCACCAATGGGATCGAGCCGATCCCTTGACCGGGGTAGACGACGAAGGGACCGTTCCACGTCTTGGCCCTGTCGTCGGAGTACATCGCCACGACCGGCGCGACGTTGTCCCAGACCATGTACAGGCGGCCCGGATGGTGTCCCGGCCCGGTTCCGTTGTCGACGGTGATCCAGTTCTTGTCGTCGAGCGGAAACGTGCGCTCGGTCGGGACCATGATCGGCGGACCCCACGACCGGCCGCCGTTGGTCGAAACGCTCACGGCGAGGTCGTTGAAGTTCTCGTCGCACATGAGGCTGTTCGCGTACACGACGTTGTCCGGGCCGAAAGCGACTACGGGGTCCGAGGCCAGCGGGACGGTGCCGCCGCTGACGACGGTGAGCTTGGGCAGGACGCCCGACTTCCATGTCTTGCCGCCGTCGAAGGTCGTGGCGTAGCCGTTGGTCTGGGCGCAGCCGGCGTCCACACGCCCGGCTTGGAACAGCGCGACGGCGTTCCG
>JBOGXL010000190.1:0-4344 GCA_050694575.1 Actinomycetota bacterium
AGTAGAGATCCAGAAACACTCGTTCAAAGCGGTGATTGCCGTCGACGAACGCGAGATCGAACGTCCGCTCCTCGGCGAGAAGACGCGGTAACGCGATCTGCGATTCTTGTGCAGCGTGCTCGATGATCGATATGAGTCCGGCTTCTTCGAGGTGTCGGAGGCCGCAGCTGGCGAAGCCTCGCCCATCCGGCCCATTCGTCTGATATGGGTCGATCGCAAGATGTCGCGCGCCGGGGTGCCCATTGGCAACCAGTGCCTCGCAGATGTACAGCGCTGAGACGCCGTAGCCGAGCCCTATCTCAATGGTGCGTTGCGCGTTCTCGCGACGTACCCACACTCCGAGCGTGTCGCCGAGGGGAGGCGGAATAGCGATCGGGAAGATCTGATCCCGAAGACCGTCCGACGCTGAAACAGTTGTACCTTGTCGAACGAGACGCTCGATCACGTTCCGGACCTGAACTCCGACGCCGAGGTGGGTCATGCGGGAGCCAACCCCTCACTAACGGAAGCGATGCCGGGCGCGATTATGCGGTCTGACTACCGCTTGCGGGAAGACGGGGTCGTGTTGCTATGCTTGTCGTATAGCCTCGGCGCGTTGGCGAGCCGAGAACATCGGCCCGCGGGCCGGGACGACCGGCGCAAACCGAGCCATGCCCAGCGGCTTTCGCATGTCGTCGTATATAGCCTCGGCGCCACCCCGGACGAAGTACGCCTCGTGCCAGAACCCGGTTCCACCTGAGTTCTTGAGGAAATCGCGCCACCAGCGCTGATGCGGCTCGGATCGCGTCCATCGTTCGAGGGTCGCGAAGTCCCGCCAGTACTGGCGCATGCCGATGTGGGGAGGCATCACCGACCACACGATGTCCTCGTGGAGGAGCAAACCTTCCGGCTCCTGTTTCCACGAGTTTCGGATCTGGGGCCCGAGCCCGATGATCTTCAGGAACCCACGGAGCTTTCGAACCCGCATCCCGAGATAGACGATGACGAGGTCGGGATAGCCGCTGAGATCGACCGTCCGGCGGTCGACCCTCCTTTTCTGTTGGCCAGCCCTAGTCATGTGGGAACCATAACAGGACCCTGTGAAGAGTACAAGTGCCGAATGAACAGGGTCCTGTGATGCTAGCCTGCGCTCGTGGCAAGGACACTTGAAGTCGGACAGGGATTCCGGGGCAAGGACGGCCGAGTGGCCTTCCTGCTCCGCCAGGCGCACGGTGCCTGGCGAGTCGCCATCGAACGCCAGTTGTCGCCGCTCGGCATCACGGGACCGCAGTACTCGGCGCTCAATGTGATCGCGCAGCTACCGGGGCTCTCCGGGAGTGAGCTTGCCCGGTCGAGCATGCTAACCCAGCAGACAACCAACGAGATCCTTGTCGCGCTGATGAGGCGACGCCTTATCGCGCGGCGGCCGCGAGACGGCAACCGCCGGATCCTCGAAGTGCGCCTCACAGCCGGGGGGCGAGCCGTCATCGCGAAGGCGCGCCGCATAGTGCATCGCCTCGAGCGCCGGATGGTCTCGAGTCTTACTGCGGAGGGTCAGGCGCTGTTCCGCGAATGGCTCGTGACTTGTGCCCGGAATCTCGCCGAGTAGCTCAGCCTTCGAGCTCGCGACGACGAGCTGTCCAACCTTTGATCATGTCCTGGAACTTCGTCGGGTTGTAAACGTCCTCTTCGTAGGAGAACAGCCCGTCACCTGCGTACTTGAGCAGTGTGAAGTTGTACTCCTGATGGATGCTCCCGTCCCCGGGGTCCTGCATCCGGTTCTGGATCTGGCACACGATCCACCCTCGTTCCTCGTCCACGATGTGCCAGTCAACGGGGAAGGTCGGCATGGCGCTTCCCGGGAAGGTGTTCATCGTCTCGTTGATCCACGCTCGGATCGCCTCACGTCCGAGCATGGTCCCGTAGAGGTGCTCGATGTAGGTGGCGTCCTCGGTGAAGCGGTCTGCCCAGTCGTTCCAGTCGCCTGAGGCTCCGCCCTTCGCGGCCGCGGCCTTGTAGACCTCGAACGCGCCTTCGATCTCCTGCCGGCTCCAGGTGCCCATCGGTCGGCGACGAATCTAACCCGCGGCGCGAGGGATGCGCATCACGCTGTGGCATCATCTCCTCGATGCCCGCGAGGAGCAATCAGCCGACGCGCGTCTACGAGAACCACCATCTCGACTCGACGCGTTGGAAAGGGTTCGCTCCACGCTCCGACGATATAGTGATCTCGACGTCGTACAAGGCCGGGACGACGTGGACGCAGCGCATCGTGAGCCTCCTCGTCTTCGGCGCGGGACCACTCCCTCCGGGTGGTCTCAACAATGTGTCGCCGTGGATCGATGCGCGGTTCATCGAGCCGGTGGAGGCGATGTACGAACGTATCGAGGCGCAGCCCCATCGACGCTTCGTCAAGAGTCACATCCCCTTCGATGCGATCCCGTTCTGGGAGGATGCTCGCTACATCTGTGTAGGACGCGACACCCGCGACGTCTTCATGTCCGTGTTCAACCACTATTCGGCCTACACGAACTTCATGTACGGGTTGCTCGCTTCCGGAGATCCGGTCGGTGGGCCGATGCCGCGATGTCCGGACGATCCGCGGACGCTCTGGGCTGAATGGATGACAACGCCGTCCTTTCCGTGGGAGAGCGATGGCTCGCCCTGGTGGTCGCACCACTACCACGTGGAGTCGTTCTGGAAGTTTCGTCATCTGCCGAACGTGCTCCTCGTTCACTACGCGGATCTGAAGGCTGACCTGGAAGGTGAGATGCGCCGGATCGCCGAGTTCCTGGGGATCGACATCGAGGAGTCGGCCTGGCCGGCGCTTGTCCATGGCGCGCAGTTCGACACGATGAGGGAAGAGGCGAAGGGACAAGGCATGGAGACGGTCTTCGAGGGCGGCGCCGAACGGTTCTTCTTCAAAGGGACGAACGGTCGCTGGCGGGACGTTCTCACGTCCGAGGACCTAGCGCTCTACAAGGAAGCCGCGTCCAAACTCGAACCCGACTTGCGGCGCTGGCTCGAGAGCGGGCGCTTGGGTTCGTCGGTCTAACCGAGCGGGGGTGGTTGGTGGCGACGACTCGGTTCGGTGTGATCGCCGCGCTCGTCCTGAGCGTGTGTGTCCCCGGTCCGCTGTCCGCCGCCGCGGCGAAGCCCAAGGGTGCCGAGGTCGGCTTCTGGGCCGCGCAGAATCTCCAGCCGTGTGCCGAGTCCGTCGACCCGGCGAACTGCCCCCGGGACACCGGCGCGTTCACCGATGAGGTGTGGAACGTGCTCGCCAAGCGCCACGGCCTGCTCTACCTGAATCTGGTCTTCGGCAGCGACTTCGGCCCGAACGCGACGCGGTCCGACGGCCTCGCACTGCTCAAGCGCGCGAACGCGCTCGGTATCGCCGTGAACGCGTGGATCACCGTGCCGCTCTCGCAGGGGACCTTCGCCAACGAGAACAACGCGGCCATCATGGCCGAGTCCGTGCGGACGTTCGCGGCGTGGGCCAAACGCAACAGGGTTCGCGTCGGGGAACTCGTCCTCGACCTCGAGTTTCCGACCGGCTACCAGCCGGCGGCCGAAGCGGTGGCCGGCGATCCATCGGGCCTGACGAGATCCAACATCGACCCCGTCCACCAATGCGCTGCCATAGCGACGTACCGCAAGACGATCAAGTGGGCCCACGACCGGGGTCTGAGGATCAGCGGAAGCCCCGTGCCCTTCGCACTGGACGACCTTCTGGACGGGAGCCTCGCCCTGCAGGACGCGCTCGACATCACAGCGTTCCCGCCGCTTGGTTACGACAGGCTGTACCTGCAGGCGTACCGGACCTACAACAACCAGGGGAGCGGCTACGTCGCGTCCTACTACCGCGAGATGCAACGGTTCTTCGGCCGGGCGGGTCAGGTGACCGTCGGCGACACAGCGATGAGCACGCCCCCGTACACCAACCTCGAGGCTCTGGTCGCCGACGTTCGGATGCTCGCGGGCCTAGGCGCTACCACGATCCCGGTCTTCGACCTGGCCGGAACCGTCCGCTCGTTCGGTGCGGACGGCGTCGCTACGGTAATCGACGCCGGCCGTAGACCGCTGACGGGGGCCGAGCTCCGGCGGGCGAGCGCCGAGGACGACTACACGCGCATCCAGCGCACGTTCTTCCAGTCGCTGGACGCTGCGGCCACGGCGCTCACACCGGTTGTGTCCGGACGCCCGCCCAACGCGTATCCGCGCGGTTGTGCGACACCTTGAAGTGGCCTGGATGAGGAACGAGATCGAGCTGGAGTACTACGCAACGCCCGGTCCGATGACGGACCTCTCGGGTTGCCCACCGGGAGCCTTCCAGGGACTTCCCGATGCTCCCGCCGACCTCATGCG
>JBOGXL010000191.1:0-10780 GCA_050694575.1 Actinomycetota bacterium
GGTCCTCTTGTCCAACAAGGCAGAGGACGCCAACGCCACCGTCACCCTGTGTCACACGGGCACGAGGGACCTCGCGCGCTACACCTCGCAGGCCGACATCCTCGTCGTGGCGGCCGGACGAGCAAAGATGATCGGTCCGGAGCACGTCTCCGAAGGCGCCGTCGTCATCGACGTCGGAACGAATCCCACCGACGACGGCCAGCTCGTGGGCGATGTCGACTTCGAAGCCGTGGCGCAGAAGGCTCGAGCCATCTCGCCGGTGCCCGGCGGCGTCGGGCCGATGACGCGCGCCATGCTCATGGCCAATACCGTGCAAGCCGCGGAGGCTAGCCTCAGGGGCGCGGGGGTGCCCCCCGCGTAGCCGCTCGGATTACCCGGCAGACGTCGAGCGTCCCCGGCGTCCGCTCCTCGGGTTGCATGAACACGGCAGCGACGCCGATCGCCAACGAGATCATCATCATTGCGGCTAAGAAGCCGACGAACGTCTCGGCGAGCTGGAGCTCGAGGGCGAACGCCCACAGGTAGACGGCGACGACCGAGCCGAACACGTTGAGCGCGCCGCGTGAGATCACGGTCCGGCGTGCCTCACGGTGCGGCGGCCCGCTGTACTCGTGCAGGCGCGTCAGTCCGGCGAAGAATCCGATCCAGCGCCACGCCACGTAGGCGCTGACCGTTGCCGCGAGGAACCGCAAAGCCTACTTGCTGAACAGCCAGGGATCGCGCAGATCGATGAACTCGACGGGCCCCGACAGCTCGCCGAAGTCCTCCATCATCTTCTGCATCTCGGCGGGCATCTCTTTGCGCTCACCCTCGCGAGCCTCGGCCTCGGACGTGAAGTAGTTCGTGTCGATCATCGTCCCGTCGGTCGCGAGCGCAGACGTGCCGCCTATGACATCCGGCCTGAAGTCCGACATGCTCTCGAACTCGCTCGCCATGCCGAGGAGCTTTTCCGGATCCGACGGCTTGTACACCATGACCTGGACGAACCCTGCCTTGTCCGAACCGCCGTCCCCGATCGTGACGACGCGCGGACAGTCGTGAAAGGTGACCGGTCCGTCGAAGAGCTTCGACGTCTCGTCCCACCACGCTGCTTGCTCGGGACGGTCGCTGTTGGCTTTCGCGGCCTCTTCGGACTCGAACCGCACGACGGCGACGAACGTGCCGTCGTCGGAGACACCTTCCGTCGCGCCGAGATAGCCGGTCGCGCCCGGCTTGAGCTTGGTCTCCCAGCCCTCCGTCGCCGCGCGTACCGCGGCGGCCTCCTTGACCTTCCCGCGAACGACTTGGATGAACATGCCAGCTCCTTTCCTAGACCCCGGGCTTGACGACCATGTCGAAGACTACGGCGACGAGAACGAGGAGGTCGAGGCGTCCGGCGATGCCGATGCGTCGCGCCAGTGTCTGGACGCCCGGATCAGCCGGGCCGCGCTCGGCGATGAGCTCCTTCATCTTCCGAGACGTCGGACCGAGATTGATCATGCCGTTGAGGGCCGAGAGCGCGTACCCGACGATCCCGATGCCGATCCAAGGGTCGCTGAAGTTCCACGGGCTGTCGACGACGAGCCAGATGCCCAGGCCGAGGACGGCGAACGACGTCGGCATGAAGACGCGCTGGCTCGTCCACTCGGCCGCATCCGTGAAGGAGGCGAGGTCGTCCGGGCCGGCTTTCCGAGCGCGGCCGAGCAGGATCTGCAGCATCACACCGCCGCCGACCCAGACGATCACGGCCAGGACATGCAGGAACACGAGGATCTCGTAGCGAGTCATCGGCTCGGCAACAGGTCGCGGACGGCCTCGCGCTCCTCTTCCAGCTCTCGTGTCGTGATGGCGATCTTCTCCTGGGCGAAGTCGTCGTGCTCGAAGCCTTCGATCACACTCCATCCGTCCCCTGAACTGCGGACAGGGAAACCGAACTGTAGTCCCTCCGGGATCCCGTACTCGCCGCGACTGGTCACGGCGAGGGCGGCGTTGTCATCGTCCGGTGTGGGCTCGTAGATGCTTCGCACGGAGTCGATGGCCGCGTTCGCAGCGGACGCAGCGGACGAGGCGCCTCGAGCCTTGATGATAGCTGCGCCGCGCTGCTGGATCGTCTCGATGAAGTCGTTCTTCAACCACTCTTCATCATCGATGACCTCAACGGCGCTGCTGTCCCCGATCCGTGCGTTCGCGAAGTCCGGGAACTGCGTCGAGGAGTGGTTCCCCCAGATCGCGACGTTGCGAACGTCTCTCACCGGTACCTGCGCTTTGTGGGCGAGCTGCGCCGTCGCTCGATTCTGATCGAGCCGTGTCATCGCGAACCAACGGTCGGCCGGGATGTCGCGCGCGTTCTCGCGAGCGACCAGGCAATTGGTGTTGCAGGGATTGCCGACGACGAGGATGCGTACGTCCGCCGCGGCGGCCGCGGCAAGTGCCTCGCCCTGCGCCCTGAACGTCGAGCCGTTGATGCTGAGGAGGTCCTTCCGTTCCATGCTGTCTTTCCGAGGCACGGACCCAACCAGAAGCGCGAGCGAAGCACCGTCGAAGGCCGTCTTGTACTCCGAGGTTACGTCGATCGACCGCACCAAGGAGAAGGCACTGTCGTCCAGCTCCATCACTACACCCTCGAGCGCAGGGACCACGGGTTCGATCTCTTGGAGTCGCAGCTCGATCGGCTGGTCGTGACCCAGGACCTGTCCGCTGGCCAGGCGGAAGAGCAAAGCGTAGCTCACGTTCCCGGCCGCCCCGGTGACGGCCACGCGCACGGGTTGTTTCGGGCTCATGGATCCTCCTCCAGCCATCGATCGATCTCTCGTTGGAGAGTCTGCTTCATCGCATCGTCAGCGTACGAGGCCCGGACACCCGCGCGCGCGAGATCGGCGAGCCGGTGGTCGTCGAGCCCGAACACCCGGCGCGCCGCCTCGTATTCCCCCGTGACGGGTGAAGAGAACATGGCCGGATCGTCGGAGTTGAGTGTCACGACGAGCCCGGCATCGATCAGCCGGGGCAGCGGGTGTTCCTCGTAGGATCCGACGTTTCCGAGCACGACGTTCGACGTCGGGCAGACCTCAAGGGGGATGGCTCTGCGGGCGACCTCGGCGACGAGGTCGGCATCTTCGATGATGCGGAAGCCGTGGCCGATCCGCTCGGCGCCCAGGATGTCGATGGCCTCACGGATGCTTTCGGGACCCATGGCTTCACCGGCGTGCGGGACGGAGTGGATGCCGTGGTCGATGGCCCGGCGGAAGACCGGGCCCAGGTCTGCGCCGGACTGAGCCTCCGGACCCGCGAGGCCCAGGGCGACCACCCCGCGGTCGCGGTAGGCGACGGCGACGTCGAGAAGCTGCTCGGCGTAAGCGACCGGGAACCCGCGAGGATGGTCGAGGACCAGGCGGCACCGTGTGCCGAACCGGTCGAAGCCCTCCTCGAAGCCGTCCAGTGCCGCGGCGACGGGGCCGAACCAATCGCCGGTACGGAACGTCTGGCCGACGACGGACAGAGTCACCTCGGCGTACCGGACACCATCCGCCGCTTCGTCCTCGCAGATCTCGACGGCGACGCGACGGATGTAGTCGGGCTCCTCGATGGCGCGAGTGACCATCCCGTACTGCGTCAGGAAGTCGAAGAAGTCCTTCCACGCGTACCGGTCGCCGTCGAGGCCGGGGGGCAGCGCCGTCCCGCGCTTCTCGGCGAGCTCACGCAGGGTGGAGACGCGGACCGATCCTTGGAAATGCACGTGCAGGTCCGTCTTCGGCAGGGACGACAGGTCGCGCACGCAGGCGAGGATATCGCCGTCGGTTGAGCCTTCTCCGTCTTCGCCACCCTCCGGGCTTCCCCGAGTGGACGCGCGGTCGAACCTTCGCCGAGCCTGAGGAGGTTCGTCACGCACCACGCGAGGAGCATCCATGGCGTTTCAACACGTGAGCCCGCCCGAAGGCGGGACGATCTCGATCGGCGACGGCGTGTTGCGTGTTCCCGACGACCCGATCATGCCGTTCATCCGTGGGGACGGAACCGGCCCCGACATCTGGGCGGCGTCTCAGCTCGTCTTCGACGCGGCCGTCGAGAAGGCATTCGGGGGCGCGAGGCGGATCTCGTGGTTCGAGGTGTTCGCGGGCCAGGCCGCCTTCGATCGCTACGAGAGCTGGCTCCCGGACGACACCGTCGAGGCCTTCCGCACCTATCTGGTCGGCATCAAGGGCCCGCTCACCACGCCCGTCGGCGGGGGGATCCGCTCGCTCAACGTTGCCCTTCGCCAGATCCTCGATCTGTACGTGTGTCTGCGTCCGGTCCGTTGGTACGAGGGTGTGCCGTCGCCGGTGCGCGAGCCGCAGAAGGTCGACATGGTGATCTTCCGCGAGAACACCGAGGACATCTACGCCGGCATCGAATGGGAGGCCGAGACCGAGGAAGCGAAGAAGATCATCACCTTCCTCGAGCAAGAGATGGACGTCCACCAGATCCGCTTCCCGGCCACGAGCGCGATAGGCATCAAGCCGATCTCGCGTGAGGGGACCGAGCGTCTCGTCCGGGCGGCCATCGAGCACGCCGTGAAGTACGGACGCCGCTCGGTGTGCCTCGTCCACAAGGGCAACATCATGAAGTTCACAGAAGGTGCCTTCCGGGACTGGGGCTACGACCTCGTCCGGCGCGAGTTCGCGGGCACGGCCGTGACGTGGGACGACTGCGGTGGCAAGCCGCCCGAAGGTCAGATCCTCGTCTGGGACAACATCGCCGACATCACGCTTCAGCAGGTGCTCACTCGTCCGGACGAGTTCGACATCCTCGCCACGATGAACCTCAATGGCGACTACCTATCGGATGCATTGGCCGCGCAGGTCGGCGGGATCGGGATCGCGCCCGGCGGCAACATCAATTACGTCACGGGACACGCCGTCTTCGAAGCCACGCACGGGACGGCCCCGAAGTACGCGGGCCAGGACAAGGTGAACCCGTCGTCGGTGATCCTGTCGGGCGTGATGATGTTCCGCTACATGGGGTGGGACGAAGCCGCCGACCTCATCGAACGCGGCATAGAACGCGCGATAGCCGAGAAGGTGGTCACCTACGACTTCGCTCGCCTGATGGAGCCGCCCGTCGACCCGGTGCGGTGCTCGGAGTTCGGCCGGGCGATCGTCGATCGCATGGCGTAGGGACTCACACCTCCGACGGGCTCACGTCGTCGAGTAGTCGTCCGCGTGCTTCGGGTAGACGGTGGATGAAGAAGAGCGCAACGAGCATCGGCGCGGCGGCCGTCACGGCGGCGGCGTACCCGATCGAGCCGAGCGGGTCGGCGAGATAGCCGACGAGGAGCAGACCCGCGGCCGAGCCGCTCACGCTCGCGATCGTCAGCCAGCCGCCGGCTGTGCCTCTCACCTCGGTCGGGAAGAGCTCGGTGCCGAAGGCCGACAGAGCCGGACCCGCCAGCGACTCGGCGGCCGTCGCCATCCCGAGCATCACCCACAGCACGGGCCCCCCGACCGAGAAGTACGCGGCCCCGGCGATGGCCGTGAGCGCCAGACCCCACCGCGCGACGGGTCGTCGGCCGCTCGACTCGGCGAGGCGGCCGCCGATGTACGCCGCAACGAGGGCCGGGACGGCTTGCGTGACGGCGCGCAGGAGAAGGATGTCGGCGCCCGAGAAGTCCCGCTCGTCGCCGAGGTACCGGTTCGTGAACTGTCCCTGTGGTGCGAGGAAGAGGTAGGTCAGGAAGCCGGTGATGCACAGCAGCACGAACCGGTTCCCGTACCGACGATCGACCATCTCGCGCATGCGCCCGCGCGGCGCCGCACGTGCGACGAGCGCCTCGAACCGCCGGGTCTCGGTGAGGCTCCGAGAGATGCTGGGCAAGAAGACGAGACCGACGATCCCGAGGCCGTAGAGGAACCGCCAAGCATCCGGTGCGATGTCGGCGACGGGGAGCAGGGAAGCGGCGAGGACGTAGCCGAGGCCCCCGGCGATGCCGACGATGGCGATGGTGTACGTCCGAGATCCTTCGGGGGCTTCCTCGACCGCGGCGATGAAGGCGACGACGGCCGCGAGGTTCACGGTCCCGCGGACTATCAATTGCAGCGACGTGAAGGCGAGGAGGTTGGGCGCGAGCGCGGTGAGGGCCGTGGCGACGGCGACGACGGCGAGCGACCACAGGAGGAGCCGCCGCCGTCCTATGCGGTCCGTGAGTATCCCGCCGATCAGCGCTATGAGCGCACCGATCCGGGTCAGAGCCGTGACGACACCGAGTTGGGCGTTGCTCGCTTCGTAGCTGTTCGCGACGTAGTCGACGGTCTGGGTTAGGAGCGATCCGCCGTACTCGACGACCGCGAGCAAGACGCTCAGCGTCGCGATGGTTCGGATCTGACCCGACGACATCGGATCCGGGGGTGCCCACCACAGCCGCTTCGGCTCCAGTGGAGGCTCGGCCCCCGTCGCTCTGGCCTCCGCGACCGAGGCGCGATGCACCAACATCTGCCGGACGGAGCTCCGCACGAGCCCGGCGAAGACCCATTCGAAGTACGGCACGACGACGCTGTACGAGCACGTGAGGACGACGCGACAGCCAGTAGTTGACTCCTTGACATGAGCCGAGAGCTCCATCTCGGCTTCGCTTCCGAGCGTGGACGTCTCGACCCAGTGGTACGTCCCGTCGGCGGCGGTCGAGCCGCCCGGATGGAGGTCGCGTATGACGCCCAGCAATGCGTCGGTTGGTACGGCGAGCTCGCGCGAGTACTCGACGCGGCGCGTCAGGCGACGCCCCTAGCGCTTACGCCTGATCTTGCGGATCACGAACGCGACGGGGTCGTATTTCGCGTCCACCACGCGCTCCTTGAGAGGGATGATCCCGTTGTCGGTGATCGTGATGTGCTCCGGGCAGACCTCTGTGCAGCACTTCGTGATGTTGCAGTACCCGAGCCCGAACTGGTCCTGGCTGGCCTCCCGGCGATCGGCAGTGTCCAGCGGGTGCATCTCGAGCTCGGCCAGCCGGATGAAGAACCGGGGACCGGCGAAATGCGGCTTGTTCTCCTCGTGGTCGCGAATGACGTGACACACGTCCTGGCAGAGGAAGCACTCGATGCACTTGCGGAACTCCTGGATGCGATCGATGTCCTGCTGGTACATCCGGTGGTGGCCGTCCTCACCTTCTGGCTCCCGAGGTTGCAGGGTGGGGATCTGCTTCGCGTACTCGTAGTTGAACGAGACGTCGGTCACGAGATCCTTGATCACGGGGAAGGTCCGCATGGGCGAGATGCTTATCGGCTCTCCCGTCTCGAAGATGCTCATCCGTGTCATGCACGTGAGCCGCGGCTTGCCGTTCACCTCGGCCGAGCACGACCCGCATTTCCCGGCCTTGCAGTTCCACCGGACGGCGAGGTCCGGGGCCTGCGTGGCCTGGATCCGGTGGAGGAGGTCGAGGACGACCTCGCCCTCTTCGTAGGGGACGTGGAACTCCTCGAAGCGCCCGCCGCCTTCGTCACCACGCCACACCTGAAGGTTCGCGATGCGCGACCCGGTGATCTCGCTCTTGCGATCATCGGCCCACTGCTCGAATCCGACGGGTCTGGTGACCGTCATCAGGTCGGTTGCTCCTCGATGATCTCGCGAAGGTCATTCGGCATCTCCAGCAACGGTTCCTGCGTCACGGCGACGACGTCTTCGGCCTTGCGGCAGACGACGTTGACCTTCCCGAAGGCGTTGTCCGGGTCGGGATAGTCGTCACGCGTGTGTCCGCCTCGACTCTCCTTGCGCTCGAGCGCCGCACGCGCGCAGCACTCGGACACGGTGAGCAGTGACTGCAGGTCCAGCGCGAGGTGCCAGCCGGGGTTGTACCGACGCGATCCGCCGATCCCCGCCTTGTTGGCCCGGTCGCGCAGCGTCTGAACCTCGTCGATCGCCTTCGCGAGATCGCTCTCGGTTCGGATGATCCCCACGAGCGACTGCATGGTCTCCTGCAGGTCTGAGTGGATGTCGTAGGGGTTCTCGCCGTCGACGCGCGCGAAGGGCGCGAGGGCTTCCCGCTCGAGCCGGACGAGCTCAGCCTCGTCGATCTCAGGTTCTCCGGTCACTCCCTGGGCGTATTGCGCGGCGTACTCGCCCGATCGCTTGCCGAAGACCAGCAGATCGGAGAGCGAGTTGCCGCCCAGCCGGTTGGCGCCGTGCATCCCTCCGGCCGCTTCGCCCGATGCGAACAGGCCCGGGACCGTGGCCGCCGTCGTGTCGGCATCGACGCGGACGCCGCCCATCACGTAGTGGCACGTCGGACCGACCTCCATCGGCTCCTTCGTGATGTCGACGTCGGCGAGCTCGATGAATTGGTGGTACATCGACGGCAGTCGTCGCTTGATGGTCGCGGCGTCCAGACGCGACGACACGTCGAGGAGCACGCCGCCGTGGGCGCTCCCCCGTCCGGCCTTGACTTCCGAGTTGATGGCCCGCGCCACCTCGTCCCGTGGAAGGAGGTCGGGCGTGCGCCGGGCGGTCTTCTTGTCCGTGTACCAGCGGTCGGCTTCCTCCTCCGTTTCGGCTGTCTCTTTGCGGAAGAGGTCGGGGATGTAGTTGAACATGAAGCGGTCGCCGAACGAGTTGCGCAGGACGCCGCCGTCACCGCGCACGCCCTCGGTGACCAGGATCCCGCGCACCGAAGGTGGCCACACCATGCCGGTGGGGTGGAACTGCACGAACTCCATGTCGATGAGGTCGGCTCCGGCCCACAGCGCCATGGAGTGGCCGTCCCCGGTGTACTCCCACGAGTTGGAGGTGATCTTCCAGGCCTTGCCTATCCCGCCGGTGGCCAGAACGACGGCCTTCGCTTTGAAGACGACGAAGTCACCGGACGTTCGCCAGTACCCGAAGGCACCTGTGACGGCGCCGCTCGAGTTCCGCAGCAGCCGCATGATCGTGCACTCCATGAAGACGTCGATCCCGCCGCCGGATTGGGTCGCCACCGCGTTCTGCTGGAGGGTGCGGATCATCTCGAGGCCTGTTCGGTCACCGACGTGGGCGAGCCGGGCGTAGCGATGTCCGCCGAAATCGCGCTGGAGGATGCGCCCGTCGGGCGTACGGTCGAACAGCGCACCCCAGTTCTCCAGCTCCCATACACGCTCTGGAGCTTCTTGCGCGTGGATCTGCGCCATCCGCCAGTTGTTGAGGAACTTGCCTCCGCGCATCGTGTCGCGGAAGTGCACCTTCCAGTTGTCCTCGGGATAGACGTTGCCGAGCGCGGCGGCGATCCCGCCTTCGGCCATCACCGTGTGCGCCTTACCGAGCAGCGACTTGCAGATGAGGGCCGTCTTCACGCCCGCGCCCGACGACTCGACCGCGGCGCGGAGGCCGGCTCCGCCGGCGCCGATGACTATGACGTCGTAGGTATGCGTCTCGTACTCGGGCATCAGAAGATCCGGTAATCCGTGATGACGCCGGCGGCCACGAGTCGCACGTAGAGGTCGGTCACGGGGATCCAGAACAAGCTCGCGAGTGCCCAGATGCCGTGCCGCTTGTTCAGCCGGCTGACGAGCATCCAGGCGCGGTGGCGGATCGGTGCGCGCGAGAAGAGGTCGACGTTGCCGCCTACAGCGTGCCGGCAGGAGTGGCACGACGCGATGTAGAGACTCATCGTCGCGATCATCACGACGAAGACGAGGCTGCCCACGCCGATCCCGAAGCCTCCGGGGAACATGAAGGCCTTCACGGTGTCCCAACCCAGGAACACCATGTTCACGAGCATCAGATAGAAGAAGTACCTGTGCAGGTTCTGGAAGATCAGGAGCTTCGTCTCGCCGTTGTACCGCGGGAGAGGCTCACGAACCGCACAGGCCGGGGGCGAGAAGAACGCGGCGCGGTAGTAGGCCTTGCGGTAGTAGTAGCAGGTGAATCGGAAGAGGATCGGGAGCCACATCACGAGCAGGGCCGGCGAGAGGAACCACCATTCGCCGAGGAGCCGGAAGGTCGTGTGCTCGCAGTTCACGGCGAGGCACGGCGAGAATATCGGCGAGATGTAGGGCTCGGCGTAGTAGCCGGTGGTCTGCAGCCCGGCCCACGTGGAGTAGAGCATCATCACGCCGAGGAACCCGAGCACCAAGACCGGATAGGCCCACCACGGATCCTTGCGCAGCGTGGCCTCGTCGATGGCCGCGCGGGCCTTCGACTGGAGACGACTGCGGTCGTCGGCGGTCAGCACGCCCGAAGCATACCGACCGACCGCGGCCGACTGCGGGTATGCACGGACGGGTCGATAATCGATGGCGACCGTGAGGAGAGTGGAGTGACCGACCAGCTGGATACCCAGCGAGCGGAAGCGTTCGCCGGGCGCTTGTTCGAGGCGGCCGGAGGTGCGATGGACACGTTCTGTGTCTACCTCGGTGACCGTTTGGGTCTTTACCGGTCCCTCGCCTCCGGCGCTACGCACAAGACGCGGGGTTCGCGGCCGTCGATGTGCTGGATGCCATAGACCACCCACTGCTGCGCTTCCATCTGCTACGACCCTGACCTAGGAGGGACGCGTGGATCACGAAGAGGAGTCCCGAGACGCAGGAGCGTCAGGCGCGCGAGGCGCCGATGATCAGGCCCTGACCTCGCTCCTCGACGGAGCCACGGACCGGCGCCCGTTCGCAGGTGAGGGCGGGAAGACGGGAGCCGACTTCGAGCGAGCGGTTCTTCGCGACGGAACGCCTGTCGTCATCAAGCACGTCCGTCCCGACGGCCTCGTCCCGCGCATGACCGGCCGCCCGGACGCGTTCGCGCGACTTTGGACGTCCGGCGTATTCGATCGGATGCCCCGCGTGATCGATCACACGATGCTCGCCGTCGAGCC
>JBOGXL010000192.1:0-5079 GCA_050694575.1 Actinomycetota bacterium
AACGATCGACAGCACCGCCGCGGTCGTGATGAGAAATACGCATCGCCTCATTGAGAGAGGCCTCCTTCCCCTAGGCCTAATGACAAGTCCGCTATACCCGTCGGGGTAGGGATATATCCGGTTTCAGCCGAGCGCGTCCAACCGGGCGAGGACGTCGTCGAGCACATCGCGGGGCTCGCGCGCGCCGTCGACGACCTCGATGAGGTGGCCGCGCGACCGCAGCATCGCGATGGACTCCTCGTAGGCCGCCCGCAAGCGGACGTCGAGGTCCGGAGCCTCGTAGCGGTCGGTGCGTTCTCGCCGCGACAGACGCCCGGCGAGCTCCGGGGCGGGCACGGCCAGATAGACGGTCAGGTCGGGTACCTCGAAGCCCCGCGAAGCCTCCAGGATCCAGTCACGGTCGGCCCCTTCGGCCCCCTGATAGGCGATCGTCGACAGCAGGTAACGATCGCTAACAACCCACTCTCCGCGGCTGAGGGCGGGACGGATCGTCCGCTCGAGATGGTCGGCGCGGTCGGCGGTGAAGGTCAGGGCGGCCGTGTGGGGGCCGAGCGAGATCTCTCCTCGCACGTGGGAGCGCAGGACGCGGCCCAGGGGGCCGTCGGTCGGCTCGGCCGTCAGGCACACGACGGCACCGCGCGCCCGCAGCGCGTCGGCGACGAGACCGGCTTGTGTGGTTGTGCCCGCCCCATCCAGACCCTCGAGTACCACGAAGCGTGGCGACGGGGGCTGCGATCGTCCGGCGACTGGTTGTCTCTGCGTACCCACAGACCTATAGTGTTGCCTTCCAGCGACCCCCATGAATTCATCCGGGCAATCCACCATGAGCGGCATCGGCGCCGCCCTGCGCGCGGAACGTGAGCGACGCCACATCTCTCTCGACGCCGTCGCGCGCGGCACGCTCGTGCGGCTGGACTTCCTCGAGTTGATCGACGAGGACCGCATCGAGGATCTTCCGGCGGGCGCGTACGCGAAGGGGTTCATCCGCGCGTACGCAACGCATCTCGGTCTGGACTGGCGGCCGTTCGCCAAAGCGTACGAAGCGCAGTACGCGCAACCTGCGCCGGAACTGTCGCGTGTGGTTCGTCGCGGGGTTCGGGTTCCACCCGCCGCCCAGCGGCGCGCGTGGAAGCTCGCGACCACGGGGGCCGGGTCGCTGATCCTCCTTCTCGCGCTGCTCGGCGCGTTCCGCGGCGGCGAGGATCCGGCTGATGTTCCGGTCGTTCAGGCCAGCGCGGTGCGGGCGCCGCAGACACAGCATCCGAATCCGATGGGCGCGATAGTTCGCGTCGAGGTCACCGGACAAGCGAGCTGGGTCGAAGCCAAGGGTGACGGCCAGACGCTCTTCGCGGGGACTTTGTACGCGGGTGAGTCGCGAACCTTCCGTGGGACCGACCGTGTCGTGTTGTTCCTCGCCCGCGCGAGAGAGGTATCGATCACTGCCAACGGAAAGATCCTCGGTGCGCCGACGGAGCCGAGCTTCGCCGGCGTGTTCACACCGGGCACCGAGGAGTTGCCCGCGCACGAGCCCGGAGCGTTCGCCGACGCGACCGCGGCACCCTCGGCCTCGGCATCGGCGCCTCCGACGGTCCCGACCGGCGAGGCCTCACCGGACGTCTCTCCATCCGCTCAGCCCTAACGGCCCGTACCCTTTAACGAGATGGATCGAACGGTTTTCATCCGCACGCTCGGCTGCCCGAAGAACGAGGCCGACTCCGAGCACCTCCGGGGAGCGCTCGAGCGCGCCGGGTACGCGTCCGTGGGGACGTCCGAGGAAGCCGGCATCGTCCTGGTCAACACGTGCTCGTTCATCGAGGCCGCCCGCCGCGAATCCGTCGACGCCATCCTCGAGGAGATCGGCGGGCGACGGGACGGCCAGCGGGTGGTCGTCGCGGGCTGCCTCGTCGAACGCTATGGGTCCCAGCTGGCCGACGAGCTGCCGGAAGTGGACGCCTTCATGTCTCTCGGCTCCTACGCCCGGGCTACCGAGATCATCGACAAAGCGGCATCGGGGACGCGGCAGCTCTGCTTCGACCCCGGAAAGGTCCCCATCGATCTGGACGTGCGTCCGGAGCCGGCCTCGCCGACGGCGTTCGTCAAGATCTCCGAGGGCTGCGACCGCGTGTGCAGCTTCTGCGCCATCCCCCTCATCCGCGGCGGGCACCGCTCCCGGACGCCCGAGGCGATCGAGGCGGAGGTTCGGTGGCTGACGTCCCGGGACGTCAAGGAGGTCGTCCTCGTCGCGCAGGACATGTCGCTGTACGGACGCGACACGGTGGGCAGGTGGCTGCTTCCCGATCTCCTGCGCCGGCTCGGCGACGTGGAGGGGCTGTTGTGGCTGCGGATGCTCTATCAGTACCCCCGCTACGTCAACGACGATCTTCTGGATGCGGTCGCCGCCTCTCCTCCGGCCGTCCCGTACTTCGATCTGTCGCTCCAGCACGCCTCCGGCAAGCTCGTGCGCAAGATGCGTCGGTGGGGGGACGGCGATCGTTTCCTCGCCTTGATCGAGCGCATCCGTGAACGTCTGCCCAATGCCGTTCTGCGGTCGGCGTTCATCGTCGGCTTCCCGGGAGAGACGGACAAGGACGCGGAGCTGCTCGCGGACTTCCTGCCGCAGGCTCGGCTCGATTGGGCGGGCTTTTTCCCGTACTCCTCAGAAGAAGGGACCGAGGCCGGGACGTTCGTCCGAGGCCGCGTTTCCCGCGCCGTCGCCGACCGTCGCGCCGACGTTCTCGGCGAGGTGCAGTCCGAGATCGCCGAGCGCAAGCGCGCCGACCTCGTGGGAGCCGAGGTCGACGTCCTCATCGAGAGCCGTGATGGGTTACAGGTGCGCGGGCGAACGTGGCGCGAGGCACCCGAGGTTGACGCTGAGGTCAGGTTGCGTGGTGCCCGCGGCACGCGGGTGGGCGACGTCGTACGCGCTACGGTCTTCGCCGTCGACGACCTGGACCTCCTGGCGAACGCGATCTAGACCGATCTGAAGTCGCAGCTCGCGCGCTAGGCTTGCGCGTGGACACGACGGGGACTGTCAGCCCCCTGAACTGGGCGAACGCGTTCACCTTCCTCCGCGTGGCTCTCGTGCCGGTGTTCGCGTGGCTGCTCGTGGTGCGTGAGCCGGCAGCACCCGGCCTTGCGGCCCTCGTGTTCGCCGCCGCGGCAGCCACCGACAGCCTCGACGGATGGGTGGCTCGACGGCTCCGCCTGGTCTCCGGGCTCGGCCAGTTCCTCGATCCACTAGCCGACAAGCTCCTGGTCGGCACGGCGCTCGTCGCGCTCGCCGCAGACGATCGGCTCCCGTGGTGGGCGGTGGGCGTGATCTTGGTGCGCGAGGTCGCCGTCGGCGTCGCGTTGCGCTTGTGGCTCGCGCGAACGTCGCGCGCTCTTCCCGCCTCCCGATTGGGGAAGGTGAAGACCGTCACGCAGATCGCCGCTGTGCTCCTCCTGACGGGACTGGAAGCCGGGAACGCTCTCGCGCTCGGCGTGCTGTACATCGCAGTCGCGCTCACCGTTGCGTCGGGGGCGTTGTATTTCTTCGACGTCCTACGAGGCCGAGGCGGCGTCGAGTGGCGATGAGCTCGGTGCTCGTGTGCGTCGGCGACGAGATCCTCGCCGGTGTCATAGTCAACACGAACGCCGCGATGATCGGCGAGATCATGCAAGCGGCCGGGGCCCCCGTCGTGTGGTCGATCTCGGTCCCCGACGTCGAGGAGTCGATAGTCGACGCGATACGTCGCGCCACCGCGGACGCCGACGTCGTGATCGTCACCGGCGGTCTCGGCCCGACACAGGACGACCTGACGCGTGAGGCCATCGGAAAGCTGCTCGACGCTGAGCTCGAGCGCGACGAGGCGATCCTCGAGGACATCCGGGGACGGTTCAAGGCCTTCGGCCGCGAGATGCCCGCGTCCAATGCGAAGCAGGCCGACATCCCCGCAGGCGCCCGCGCGATCCCGAACCCGTGGGGCACGGCGCCGGGGATACGCGCCGAGCTCGATGGGGCCGTCATCTACGCGATCCCCGGCGTCCCCGGCGAGGCCCGGCGGATGATCGAGGATCGGATCCTGCCCGAGGTGGGGGGCGGGAGGGCCATCCGCGCGCGGCTGGTCCGCTGCGTGGGCCTGCCCGAGTCCGAGCTCGCCGACCGTCTGGCCGACCTCGCCAGCGCCGACAACCCGAAGATGGCGTTCCTGCCGGGCGGCGGCGAGATCCGTCTGCGGTTCGTCGCCCACGCGTCGGAGGAGGAGGAATGCGTGAGGCTGCTGGACGAAGCCGAGGGGACGGTCCGCGAGCGATTGGGCGCTTTCGTCTACGGGACGGACGTCGACACGCTCGAGGCCGTCGTGGGCCGGATGCTCGCGCAACGCCATCTCAAGCTCGTCACGGCCGAGTCGTGCACGGCGGGCGCCTTGGCTGCGCGGATCTCGAGCATCCCGGGATCGTCGGAGTACTTCCTCGGCGGGATCGTCTCGTATACCAAAGACGTGAAGATCGCCGAGTTGGGCGTCCCGCCCGAGACGCTCGAGCGGCACGGCGCGGTGTCGGAGGAGGTGGCGCGCGCGATGGCCGTCGGGGCGAAGGGCAGGTTCGGGGCCGACATCGCCCTGTCCGTCACGTGCGCCGCCGGCCCGGAGCCCCATGACGGCGCAGAGCCCGGCACCCTCGTCCTCGGCATCGCCGGGCTCGGCGAGACGATCGATGCGAGACGCATCCGCGTTCCCGGCGACCGCGATCAAGTGCGAGCGTTCGCCGTGACGTTCTCCCTGAGCATGCTGCGGTCCCACCTGCTCGGGACGTATTGAGGCTGTTCGTTGCCGTCGACGTTGCGCAGTCGCTGAAGGACGCGATCGAGGACGAGGTCGTCGGAGCGCTGCGCGATCGCGTGGAGGGAGCCCGGTGGACGCGGCCGGAGGGACGGCACCTGACGCTGAAGTTCCTGGGCAGCGTTCCGGACGAACGCACGGGCGAGGTCTCCGACGCGGTTCGCGCGGCGGCTGGTCGCCATCGGGGCTTCCGCGCCGCGTTCTCCGAGATCGGCGGGTTCCCGAACCTGCGTCGGCCGCGCGTCCTGTGGATCGG
>JBOGXL010000193.1:0-11221 GCA_050694575.1 Actinomycetota bacterium
CCGTCATCGTCGAGGATCACGAGCTCACCGAGCACGGGCTTGCCCACCGTGCCCTTGTGCGCCATCCATTCATCGGAGTCGCAGAAGGTGAACCCGTTGGCTTCGGTCGCTCCGTAGTACTCGACGATCTTCGGACCGAGCCAGGAGATCATGGCTTCCTTCACCGGGACGGGACACGGCGCCGCCGCATGAACGATGCTTTCGAGCGAGGACAGGTCGTATCGCTTCCGTGTCGCCTCGGGAAGCTTGAGCAGACGCGAGAACATCGTCGGAACCATCTGACAGTGCGTCACGCCGTAGCGCTCGACGAGCTGAAGCCACTGCTCGGGGTCGAAGCGCTCCATGATCACCGACGTCGAGCTCAGTCGCATCGTCACGGACACACTGGCTTGGGGGGCCGAGTGATAGAGGGGAGCCGGGGAGAGATAGATCTGCCCCTCGCGGAATCGGAACATGAACTTGACGAACTCCATGATGGGCAGGGGGTCGCCCGGGTGAACCTCGGGCAGAGGCCGGAGGATGCCCTTGGGCTGTCCGGTCGTCCCGGACGAGTAGAACATCGCGGCGCCGAGCTGCTCGTCGGCCACAGGTTCGCTCGGGTATCCGCTTACCGCCTCTTCGTAGCTCTCCCAGCCCGGGATCGTTCCGTCGCACATCAGGAAGCGCCGCACCTTCGGGCACAGGTCCGGAAGCGCCGCGGCGACGCCCTGCTTCGCCGCGGAGGTGATCAGGATCTGCGCCTCCGAGTTGTTGACGATGTACGCGGCCTCTTCAGCGGACAGATAGGCGTTGATGCACGTGTAGTGCAAACCAGTGCGTTCGGCGGCACCTTCGGCCTCCAGCAGCCTGGGGTTGTTCTCCATGAGGAAGGCGACGTGATCCAGCCGTGCCAGGCCGAGGGCGCGATACAGATGAGCGAGCCGGTTGCAGCGCGCTTCGTACTCGCCGTAGGTGATCGTCTCGCCGGTTTTCGCCATGATTAAGGCGGGCTGCTCGGGATGCTCCTTCGCGTGCGCGGCGGCGTACATGGGGCTCTACGTTGACCGAACTCGGGGGCCGAGCGCCACACGCAGGTACCATCGTCGAGGTGGCCGGCTCGACCGAACAGACCCTGCACATCGACGACCGCGAGGTCCGGATCAGCAGTCCGGACAAGGTGTACTTCCCCGAACGCGGTGAGACGAAGCTCGACCTCGTGAAGTACTACCTGAAGGTCGGCGAGCCGCTGATGCGCACGATGGGCGGCCGTCCGCTGCTCTTGCAGCGTTTTCCCGAAGGTGCGACCGGATCGTCTTTCTTCCAGAAGCGGATACCGCAGTCGGCCCCGGATTGGCTCCAGACGACAACGGTTACCACGCCGAACGGGACGACGTCTCGCGCACTCGTGGCGGCCGATCTCGCGCACATCGCCTGGGCCGTGAATCTGGGATGTCTCGGCTTCCACGTGTGGCCCTACCTCGCCGAGGACCCGGAACACACCGACGAGCTGCGGCTCGATCTCGATCCGCAGCCGGGCACCGAATTCATGCACGTGCAAGCGGCGGCCCGCGAGCTGCGCGTTTTTCTGGACGAAGTTGGGATGGTCGGCTACCCCAAGACAACTGGGAATCGCGGTTTGCACGTGTACGTCCGGCTCGAGCGCAGCTGGGACTCCTACCAGGTTCGGTCGGCGGCCGTGGCCGTTGCACGCGAGCTCGAGCGGCGACATCCGGACATCATCACCGCCGAGTGGTGGAAGGAAGACCGCGGCGAGCGTGTGCTCGTGGACTACAACCAGAACGCTCCGCACAAGACGGTCTTCGGGGCGTGGTGCGTGCGCGCTCGGCCCGGGGCACAGCTGTCGATGCCGCTTCGTTGGGAACAGATCGATTCGGTCCACCCCGACGAGCTCACTATCGAGACGGCCCCGTCCCGGCTGGAGTCCCACGGCGACCCGTGGGCGGACATGAACGGCCACCCGCAGTCGCTCGAGCCGTTGCTCGCCATGAACGAACGCGATAGAGCCAGCGGCTTGATGGACGCGCCCTGGCCGCCCGTCTACCCGAAGCAACCGGACGAGCCGCCGCGTGTCTCACGCAGCCGCGCCCGAAAGGATTAGGGAGCCGCGTCGTCGTGCTCTATACACCGTTTGCCCTGACTGCGGCTCACTTTGTCTTCTGAGCGGTGAGGCGCTCGACGATGCCGCCCCACTTGAAGCGATCACGCTCTCGGACATCGAAACCGTGAGCCGTCACCTGCTCGAACGGCCGGCGCGTCATGCGATCGCCGTCCATGCGTACGGAGACGAGCTCGATCAGCTTCTGGGCCCACAAGACCGGCTTCGCCTCACTGCGCACGTGATCGACGAGGATCAGCCGACCGCCGGGCTTGAGCACCCGCTTCATCTCGGCGACGGCACGCTCGGTGTCCGGGATGTTGCACAGCGAATAGGTGCACACGACCGAATCGAAGGACTCATCGGGGGCCGGAAGCTCGTGAGCGTCGCCTTCGCGCAGATCGATCTCACGGCCCAATCCGGCGGCACGTTTCCGGGCGATGGCCAGCATCTGGGGGCTGAGATCGATGCCCGTCAGTCGGACATCGGGCGCGTAGAGGGATAGGTTCAGACCCGTCCCGACGGCCACCTCGAGGACGTCGCCGTGTGCACGGCTGCACGCCCAGGTGCGGTTGTCCGGGCCCAAGACGTGACGTTCGAACCAGCCGATCTGCTTGTCGTAGCTCGAGGATCGTTTGTCCCACGCCCGCCGACGACGGGCGTTCTGTCTCTCGCGTTCTTGGTCCGACAGCTTTTCGCGCATGGCTAGCTCCCTTATGTGACGGTGATTGCGGCGCGCATCCCGGCTTGGGCGTGTCCGGGAACTGTGCAGACGGCGACGTACGTCCCGGGCGCGGCGCCCCGCAGCGCACCCGAGATGGTTGCGCCGGGCTTGGCTCGGAGGTCGAAATCCAGCTCTCCGACGGTGAACGTGTGGAAGATGCGCCCGCCGTTGGTGAAGCGGATGTTCAGCGTCCCGGCAGCAGGGACACGGATCTCCTCGGGGCGAAAGTAGAAGTCGCCGGCGACCACCCGTTCCGTTGGGGCGCCGATGTCCGCGGATGGCGCCCGGCTCTCCGTCTCACCTCCCATCATCCTTCCCATGTGTCCGTCGCGCATCATGGCCTCGGAGTCCACCGACGTCGTTGCGGCGATGAGACCACCGACCAGACCCAAGACGACGAGGGCGATACCGATAAGTGGTGCCCAACTCCGAAGCCTCGGGCGCCGCGGCGGAATCTCCTCTCGACGCTTGCCGTCTGGCTCGGTGAGTGGCGCACCCGGCCTTCGTGACAATCGGAGCACAAGCCAAACGACGGCTCCGATCAAGAGCACCCAGAAGGCGAGGTGCAGTGCCCCGGCCAGCAGCATGAACGTCCATTCGTGCATCAACGGTTCACCTCCATCACGTCTTGCATCATCATCGTCGGCATGAGGCGAGACATCTCTGACATCGCGGCGATGGACGCCGATAGGAGCGCAGCCGCGGCGAGCACGGTGACGGTGATCGCCGGCCACCCCGCCCTCGACATGTCGGGCTCGCGTCCCGTCTCGAGCTGGGCGACGCGGGCCTCCAGTAAGTCCGGGTCGCCCATCGCGGCGGCCGCTCGGAGCTCGGGCCAGTGGGGGCCGGCGACGACTCGGTACAGAGCGCCGGCGAGCGGCGTTCGCCCATGAGCCTCTATCGCGCGCCGGTCGGCGGCGAGCTCACGCCCGGTCATGTAGCGATGGTGGAAGCGCCGCAGGACGGGGAAGTAGAAGAGCGTCGCCGAAAGGGTGCGCGTCAGCAGGACCTTGAGAGGATCCAGGTTCTGGACGTGATAACGCTCGTGCGAAAGCACGGCGTCGAGCTCGGCAACGGGCGCATCGGCCAAGCCGCTGCTCACGACCACGCTTGGGCGCGTCAGGCCGTAGGCGAACGAGAAGGGCTCCGCGGCGTCAACGACCACGACGCGACCAACGAGGCCCAGACGCCGTGACGCCTCCGCCACCTGAGTCGGCAACGGCAGCGTGATCGCGCCGACACGCCGGGCCAGGTCTCGGGTGGCCCGAAGTTGAGAACGCAGCGACCTCAGCCCCGCCACACCGCCGGCGACCACCAGCAGGGCGAAGAGTGCAGCGGAGAGCAGCCCCGTCAGGGTCGTCGTCCCGACGAACAGACCGTGCACGACGATCCCGAGCACCCCGCAGGCCACGAGTGCCATCGCGATCAACACGACGATCGCGCCGCCGACGAGTACGACGAAGGCACGGTTGGGCGTGTCGAGTCTCACTTGTCCTCCCGGAGCAGCCGCTCGAGGCGACGGAGAAGCTTGGGATCGGCACGCGCCTCGTCGGCGAGTGAGGCGATGGCGGCGTCGCCGAACTGCCGGAGAAGACCCCGAACGGCTATGGAGGCTTCGTCCGGGACGGTGGCTTCATAGACGTACCCTCTGCCTTCCGGCCGCCGGGACAAGACCCCTTTGTCCGCCAACCGAGTCATCACCGTCATGACGGTTGTGTAAGCGAGCGCTTCCGAACGGCCTTCGTTGAGCCTCGCCAGGACCTCGCGCACGGAGACCGGGACCTTCGCGGGCCAGACGACGCGCATCACCTCGGCTTCCAGGGGGCCGAGGATCCGGCCGGTCCTCTCTTCGCGTTCCCGTGTCATGCCATCTCCCGTCCGGGACGACATACTACAAGCACATAGTATATACTACCCCATCGTAGTAGCAAGGCTCGCCGCGTGCGGGAACCCGCCGACGTCCCGTAGCGTGGAGATTCAGAGCGGGTCACCCGGCGCGGGAGGGGACATGGCGCATGGCTTTTTTCTTCGTGCTGTAGTCGTTGCGTTCGCTTCTGGGTTGCTGCTGAGCTTGCCGGCCCGCGTCGATGCTGCGTGTCATGCCTGGACGCTGAAGGCTTCTCCAAGCCAGGCAGCCGAAGGCGCGAAGGTAACTGTGACCGTCAGCCGCGACGCCGCGGTGAACCCCTCCGATATTCACGTCTCGACGATCGACGAGTCGGCGAAGGCGCCCGCCGACTACACCAAGCTCGACGAGCAGGTGGAGCTCACGAGTGAAACGTCCAAGACGCTGTCCATCACGATCGTCAACGACACGGCCGCGGAGGGTGCTGAGACGTTCCGCGTGCACTTGAGCGATCCGGGCGGTTGCGCCGTCAACCCCAACTACCAAGTGGCCCCGGACGCGCGAGTGACGATCCAAGCGAGCGATCAAGTGGCGCCCACGGCTCAGCCACCGGAAGCGACGCAGCCGGCCAGCCCTACGTTACCGACGGCCGCCGCCAGACCTTCTCCGACCGCGCCGCCATCGCCGACCGCCACGATCGACGTGACGTCGACACCGAGCGCGACGTTCGTCCCTCTGGCCCAAGCCGAAGATGAAGACGGCGGCGGGTTTCCGGTTGCAGGCGTGATCGGGATCGTGCTCGGTGCGCTCGCCATCGCCGCTGTCGGGGGCCTTTTGTGGTACCGGCGCCGGACGGCCTAGGTCGATCCCGCACGTCTGCGGCGTCCCGGCGTCAGCGCGGCGCCTGGATGGAAACCGGCGCGTCGAAGTCGTAGAGTCGCTGGTTCATGAAGTGGCCGGGCGCGCGCATCTGCATCCGGCGGACGATCAGCTGGGGATCGACCCACAAGCCGAACCAGATCGGGTTGGAGACGTCGCCGGTGAAGAAGGAAACGATGGTTGTCTCCACGCCCTCGATCCTGTCCGCCCCGACGATGTGGGGAGCGACCACCTCGAACCCCAGCCACGTCAGCAATGGCGCATCGATAGGCGGAACGTCCTTCGACACAGTCCACTGCTCTTGAGCGCGTCCCTGCTGGTACTGCGTGGAGCCGATGGCCACTGTTCGGTATCTCGTGCTCGCCTCGATCCGCATGCGATCGGGAGCCTGGAAGGTGTATTCCGTTCGGACGATGGGATCGGCCGGACCCAGCGTCTCGCTGACGCGGAGGGTCTCGAGCCTCCTCATGCGTGCGGTGGCCTCGGCGACGACTTTGCCTCCCCCGGGCGCGGGAAGTGATGGAACGTCAAAGACGGTCGAACCGCCTTCCGGTCCTCCCACAGCGACGTGCAGTCGCTCACCCCCACGTAAGGTGAGAACCGCGCGGCGGCACGTCGTCCCGCATGATCGAGCCTCCAGCTCGCGCCTCCCGATCTTGATCGCAACCCCAACATCGCGCGCCGACTCGGCCCCGCTCAATGGGAGAAGGAAGACGAGAGCTTCGTTTCGCCCCGGGGAACCGGGACGAAGCGTAAGACCCACGAGTGTTCGGCCTGCGCTCCCACCGAGCGTGACGTCACCTCCTTTGGGGACCGCGCGCTCCGACCCCGTTGCCTGCGTCGCCACCCCCTCGGCCTCCTGTGCCCGCCCCGGTGGAAGCGGGTAGGCCGCGAGGAGTGCAGCGGCGCCGATGACGGCCACGGCTAGGACGGCCTCGCCTCGCACCGTGTCCGAGACGCGTCTGTATGCCCGCATCGAGAGCGGGACCATCGCCATGACGCCGAGGATCTTCAGCGCGAGAACGCGCCCGTACGACGACGTGACGAAGTCCGCCCAACCGGATAGTTCCTGCGAGGCGCGCAGGATGCCGGTCGCCACCGTGAAGGAGAAGGCGTAGAGCGCGACCGGCGTGAACCGCGCGAGGAGCTTGGTCCCTTCAGGGCCACGCCAGCCCTGTGGAGGTCTGATCGTGGCCAGCGCCAAGATGCCACCGGCCCACAGCGACGCCAGCGCGAGATGCGCCGCGTCGACGGCGACGCCCCACCAGGCCGGGCGCAGTGCTGCGGCGTGCCCCGCTGCGGCGAGGGCTGCGAGAGCGAGGACGAGGGCGGGCCATGCCCATCTCGCGCCGGCAAGCGAGAGCGCGAGCGCCGATGCCTCGGCTGCCACGCGAGTCAGACGCGCCCACCCCGCCGTCCCGGAGGTGAAGAAATCGGCGAAGGCTTGCGGCCGAAAAGAGCCGGCGGCGGCCGCGGCCTCTCCCGCTACGACGGCTAAGCCGCCCACGAGCGCGCAAACTAGAGGCAGCCGCAGACGAGGTCGAACCCAGTCGATCCGAGGCCGTCGGCGCGCCAAGGCGATCAACAGGATCATCCCGCCGGCGGCCAGCAACCCCGCGTACTCGAGGGCTCTGCCCACGGCGAGGACAAGGTCGAGGATTCGTGGGCTCGTGCTCGCCGATGACTCCCCGTCGGCCGGGGTGACCCCGACGCCGAAGCGGAAAGCACCTCGGAGCGTGTGACCGTCGAGCGGGCTGACCGTGACCCACCGCACCTCGTAGATGCCCGGGGCGTTGGTCTCGAGGCGGACGTTCAACGTCCGCTCCGTCCGCGCGATGGTTGGGAAGCTCCGGCCCGTCGGATCCTCCACCGTTGCGCGGGAGAGCTTCAGGATCAGCGGCTCGCTGAAGGAGATGCGGACGAAACCGGGCGCGCTCGAGAGTCGCTCGCCCGGCTCGGGGTCCGAGGAGACGAATGCCGCGTGAGCCGACGCGGCGCGTGGGATGACGAGGACGCCGAGCGCGACGGCGAGCACGGCCGCCTTGCGCGCCGAGGTCACTACGTTCCCTTGGAGGCGCTTCTGCGCAGGAGCTCGGCGATCTTCTCGTCCAGGCCGGCGGCGCGGATCTCTTGCCTTCGTTCTCGGCATCTGGTCTTCTCCGTCTGCCCGAGCGCGTATACTACGCAGCGTAGTCAATAACACATCCCCGTCGGCGTCGGCCCTCATTACTAGGCTTCGTAGTAGGCTCTCTCGCGCGTGACCAGAACCAAGAAGCAGCGACAGCGACTAAGACAGCGCCGCCGGAGCCGCCAGCCTCCGTCCGACCGGGTGCTCGCGCGTCGTGAGCAGCGTGCGCGCCGGAAGCGCTTCGAATTGCTCATCGCGGCCCGTGAGCGCAAGCAACGGCGTTTGGTCGCGTTCCTTCTCGTCGGCATCGCGGCCGTCGTCGTCATCAGCGCCCGGTTCTCTCCTGCCGTCCCCGACTCGGAGGCGGGTCGCGCGAACCTGCTTCTCGTCTTCGTGACCGGCATAACCGCCGGCGGGCTGTCCTGTCTCGCGGTACAGGGGGGCCTGCTGGCGACGGCGGTCACCCAGCGGGAGGACTCCGACCTCGATGAGCTTCGCCTCCGTTACGTCGCGGGGGAGATAGAGGACCCGCGGCTCCCCGGCCACGACTCCAAGCCGGTGCTGTGGTTCCTGGGCACGAAGGTAGCGACCTACACGCTTCTCGGTGCCGGCCTCGGCTCCCTCGGGGGACTCTTCCAACCGAGCCCTACTGCGAGGGCGTTCATCCAGATCTTCACCGCCCTGTTCATGCTGGCTACCGCGCTCCATCTCCTCCGAGTACATCCGATCTTCCGATACGTGATCCTGCAACCGCCTCGCTTCATCACGCGACGGATAAGACGTCAGGCCAAAGGGGGAGGCGCATTCGCGCCGGCCACGTTGGGAGCGATGACCGTCTTTCTCCCGTGCGGCGTCACGCAGGCGATGATGGTCCTCGCGATCAACTCGGGCAGCCCTACGACGGGGGCGGCAACGCTGTTCACATTCACCCTGGCGACGTCGCCGCTGTTCTTCATGCTCGGCTTCTTCGCGACGAAGCTCGGTGACATCATGCACAGTCGCTTCACGAAGTTCGCCGCGCTCGGGATCGCACTCATCGCGCTCCTGACACTCAATGCGGGCCTCAGGCTGGCGAACTCACCCGTCACGCTCGCGTCGATCAAAGACAGCATCTTCGCGGCCGCGAAGCCTGTCCCGGCCGAAGTCGCCTCCGACGGCATCCAGGAGGCGCGCATCCAGGCGGGCCCCGGTGGCTACTCCCCGGGAACGGTGAGCATCCTCGCGGGCAAGTCGGCAAGGCTCATCTTCATCGACGCCGGAGGTGGCTGCACGCTTTCGCTCGTATTCCAAGGGGAGCTCATCCCCGTACGGGCCGAGACGACCGTCGATCTCCCACCGCAGGACCCCGGGGAGATCCGCTACAGCTGCGCGATGGGCATGTACGGAGGATCGATCGCGATCGTCGACAAGGAGCTGGAGGTTTGATGAAGGAGAAGCTGAAGGTGACGGGCATGCACTGCGGCAGCTGCGCGATGGACATAGATGGCCGGCTGGAAGAGCTCGATGGAGTAAGCGAAGCGAAGACGTCCTACCGCAAGCAGGCCACCGAGGTGATCTTCGACGAGACCCGAGTCGATCTCGACCGGATCCGGCAAACGATTCGCTCCCTCGGATACGAGGCGTCGCGCGCCTGATCGAGCGCCGATCTCCGCGGTAGCCCGCCGGACGATGTCACGGCGACTTCGTGACGGCGGTCGCCGAGACTCGGAGGAGCTCCTCGATCTTCTCATTCAGGTCGCTCGCGCGGATCTCTCCCTGATGGACGAGCGCTAGCTCGCCGCCGGGCCGATAGAAGAGCGTCGCCGGCAGTCCAAGGATCCGCAAGTGTCGGCCTACCGTCCCTTTCGGATCGAGCCCGCTTGCGTAGGGGATACCGAACTCGTCGATGAACTCGAGAGCCGCCTTTCTGTCGTCCTGGGTGTTGAGGCCCAGGAAGCGGATCCTCCCCGCGTACCGTCCGGCAGCCTTCACCAACAGAGGAGTCTCACTGCGGCACGGGATGCACCAGGAAGCCCAGGCGTTGACTACCGTCGGCAAGCGTCCTGATCCGATGACTCGGTCGAAGTGCTCGACGGACGTGGGGAAAACGCCCCTGCGCGGTATCGCGACTCCTCTGCCACCGTTGGAGGGGGCCCCGTTGGTGGAGTCCGACGTGCTCCGTCCGGGACGCGCGCATGCACTCGCGACAGCCAGCAGGATCGCTCCCAGGGCGACGGCTCGAGCGAACCGCGTGTTAGCCCCGGGCCAGGAGATCAACGCCCTTGTCCACCTCCCACTCGCCGACCGGGCCGGAGAGGCGGTCGGTGACCTTTCCGTCCGCGGACACGAAGAACACCCACGGCTCGCCGGCCTTGTCGATGGACCAAGCCGCCGTCGCGGGAGCCACCTCGGTTCCGCCGAGGTTGCGATAGATCTCTACGTGGACGAAGTTCGCTTCCCCCGGCCGCGCCAAGTGCACCTTCTCAACGACGTCTACGTCCGGTCCACACATCCGAGACATGCACAGCGCCGGTGTGGCGAAGACGACGACGCTCGGCTTGCCGTTACCCAGCGCGGCGTCGAGGGAGACGTCGTGCATCGTGCACGGCGGGATGCGGGTGCAGATCGGATCGACCCCTCGTGCATCGCCGGTGGTCGGCGTCGCGAACTCGATCGCTTTGCCGTCGATACCAACCGTCCGGCTCTGCTCGAGCACGTCGATTGGGCCGACGGCGACCTCTCGCCGCCCGCCGATGTCGAGACGCGCGACGGCGTCCCAGCGTCCGGGCGCGTCGAATTCGACGCGCCCGACCAAGACGAGCGTCGCCCGTTCGCTTGCGCGTTCTGCGTCCTCTCCTCCCTTGCTCCTGACGATCGGGAAGGTCCGCACGCGAACCGGTTTCTGCTCCCGACCGGTGGGGCTGCGCATCGCGACCAACCCGGACACATCGCGTGTATAGGGCAGCGGGACATCGTTGCGAAAGACGCCGAAGGCAAGCCGCTCGTCGCCCACAGCCAACTCGACCGCTGCCGGGACGAAGACCAGACCTCGCGCTCGCGGCGAAGGTGTGGGGGCGGCGCGGGTCGCTCCGCGTCCGCACGCCGTCACGACCAGGCTCGCGCCCGCGCCGATGAGGAAGGCCCGGCGTCGGATGACCGACGCGGCGTTTGTCGAGTCCTCACTCGTGGTCTCGGCTACGGGGTGGGTACGCGAGTCCACGCCTTCCCCCCATCCACGCTGCGCCAGATCCCGGCTGCCTGATCGGCAGCGACGACCGTCTTCCCGTCCTCGGACGTGGCAAGGGCGACGATGGGCGCCGGGCCCAGTCCCTCGCCCGCGTCCGTCCAGGATTTCCCGCCGTCCTCCGACACCCGGATGCCGACCCCTTGCGCCTTGGAGGCGAAAACGCTGTCTCCACCGGCGGCGACGGCGAAGACGAGCTCCGATCCCATCCGCTTCCAGCTTCGGGCCCGGTCCGTCGAACGGTGTAGACCATCAGAAGTCGAGGCGTAAACGGTGTCGTCGTCGGCGGTGGCGAGCGCCCCAACGCTGGCCGGCAACCCGGAGGG
>JBOGXL010000194.1:0-3515 GCA_050694575.1 Actinomycetota bacterium
GGTCATCGATCAGGCGGCGGAGACGCCGGTGATGAGCTCGGTGATGCCGGAGATCGACTTCTCGAGTGACAACGTGTCGTTCGTCACCGGCGTCGCACCCGTGACGCAGTCGGCGACGGCTCGTGTCTCGCCGGCCGCCCTGGCCTTCGGCGGCGGATCGTCGTCGGCAGTCGTCACGGCCGTCGTGCCGGTCGTCCAGGACGCGTCGCCGGCCGTCACGCTGTCCCTCGATCAGATCGCATCTCCTACGGGTCTCGGCCTGGTGTCGACCTCTGCGCGATCGTTCGTGCGCTTGGACGAGGCGGGCAGCTCTCCCGTGACGAGCACGGTGTCGCCCGCGATCAACGCCACCGCGGCGAACACGGCCACGATCATCGGATCGTCGCCCGTCGACCAACAGGCCACGGCGAACGCTGCGCCGACGGCGGCCGCTCTGGCGGGCTTGGGAGCCGGGACGTCGGCAACGCTGCGCCACGTCGGCGACAACGTTCAGGACGTGGACGTCGACTTCACGCTCATCGGCGGCGACGCGATCGCCGGATCCAACGTCATAGCCGTGGCGGCAACGGGAACCACGAACATCGTGGCGACGAACGACAGCATGTTCGCCACGTCCGAGGGCGGCGACACTTCATCGATCGCCGGCACGTTGATCGAGAACGGACCACGGCTGACGGCATCGGCTGCCGGCGCGAACGCGATGGGCGTCGGCACCCAGGGCCAAATCGCGGCGACCCCAGCGCCGGCCGCCCGTAGCGACCGCGCCGTCGCACCGCCTCTTGGAAGCGTCCTAACGACGGTCTTGACACGCACCGGCGTCCCCACGGCGCCGTAGCAAGGAGGAGGGGAACGACATGACCAGCATCCTCGGAGATGCACCGACACCCGAGCCGATCCTCGGCCCGCTGCCCGACCTCGGAGCGATCTTCTCCGACGAGGTGAAGCCGGAGGTCACGGCCGACGCTGCGACCGAACCGGAACCGACCGCACCCGAGGCGCCGGCTACCGGCGCCCGCGAGCTCCCGGACATCGTCCAGAAGCTCCACGGCGCCGCGCGCATCTTCCTGACCGCGGCGGTGTTCGTCGCGCTGGTGATCTTCGACCCCCGGACGATAGACGTCTTCAACATCGCGAAGCTCACCGTCCTCTGGGTATTCGGTGCGATAGCCGGCGGGTTGTGGCTGACCGCGACGATCCTGGACCGCAACGGCCGCGAGCGGCCGATGACGTGGGTGCCGAGGTCGTGGATCGTCCGGCTGTCGCTCGTGGTGCTGGCCATCAGCTTGTTGGCGACGTTGCTGTCCTCGTCCCAAGCCCTCTCGTTTTTCGGCTTGTACAGGCGTTTCGAGGGGTCCCTCTCGCTCGCGCTGTACGTGGGGCTCTTCCTGTTGATCGTCGGGTTGTTCCGGCATCGTCCTGCGGCGTTGCGCGATCTGGTGTCGGCCGTCGCGGCGGCTGCCGTCGTCGTGTCCGGCTACGTGGTCCTGCAAAGCCTCGGCATCGACTTCGAGGACTGGCAGCAGGTGACGGGAACCTCGCCCGACCTTCCCATCGGCAACTTGGGCAATGCGGCGCTGACGGGATCGTTCCTCGGCATCGCGCTTCCGTTCATCGTCTATCTCGTGTCGGTGCCTTCGTCGTGGGCGCGCCGCTTGGTATGGACGGCGGCGTCCGCGTTCGTCGTGGCGGGGCTGTTGCTGACGCAGAGCCGTCCCGGGATCGTCGGTGGCGCCGTCGGCATCCTCGCGATGATCGTGTTCGCGGCCAAGGCCGCGAAGCCCCGCGAGCAGGTCGCCGTCATCGCGGCGGTCCTGTTCGCGCTGGCCGTGCTGCCGCTGTTCGCGCCGGGGGTCGTGGGCCCGCGGGCGCCGGCTCGATTGAGCGTCGTCCAGGCCGCGTCGTCGGACAACCGCGTCCACATGTGGGACGCCGGATGGCGCATGACCCTCGAGCGCCCGCTCCTGGGCTGGGGGCCGGAGACGTACTTCGGCAACTATCCGACGTTCCGGTCGGCCGTCGAGGCGAGGCAACAAGGGCTGTCCATCACCGACAAGCCGCACAACATCTTCCTCGGTTGGTCCACGGCGACGGGGTTCGTCGGGCTGCTCTCCTACCTCGCGCTGATCGGGACGGCGCTGTGGCTCCTCGGCGCGGGTGGCCGCCGGCTGGCGACGCCCTACCGCGGGCTGGCGCTCACCTTCGGAGCGGGTTTGGCGGCCTACCTCGCGCAGGGCCTGTACTCGATAGACGTGCCCCCGCTCGCTCTGCTCGGCTGGGTCTGCCTCGGCGGGCTCGCCGTGCTGCTCGAGGGCGGCCGGCGCGGCGACGGGGCGCCGGGGGAGCCGCGGAGCCGGGACGCGCAGCGCGGGGACGTCCTGACGTACTGCGCCGTCGGCGTCGGCGTGATCGCCCTCATCGTCGTCGGGACGAGGCCGTTGCGCGCCGACCACTCGGCCTGGGCGGCCGAGCAGAAGGCGCCGCAGGGTTGGTCCGTCCAGACGATGCGGCTCTACGAGAAGGCCGCTGCGCTGAACCCGTTCGAGGCCGCCTACAAAGGCCTCGGCGCGTTCTACCTCGAGCGCGTGGCCGGCATCCGGACGGCACCCTTCCGCGGCGAGGAAGCGCTGCTGCGCGCGGCGACCTTGTACGAGCAGGCGTTGAGCCTCCAGCCCGACAACGTCTACTTCATGATCAACGCGTCCCGCGTGTACGCACGGCTGGGCGGCGTCGAGCCGAAGTACTTCGCCGAGGCCGACAGGTGGCTGGGCCGGGCGCTGACGATAGACCCGCTCGATCCGCAGCTGCACGACCTGTACGCCGATCTGCTCGCGCGGTGGGCGCCCAGCGCGCCGCGCGCGGACCGCCGCGAGATATCGCAGCGGGCCGAAACTCAGACCGAGATCGCGAAGGCGTTGCGTGCGGGGCGGGAGGTCCGCTGACGAGAGTCTGTCGCCGGGCGGCGCTACGGTTCGCCACCATGAGAGAGACGGCTCGAGATCCCGACGGTTGGTTCGCTCAGGCCGAGGATCGCGTCTTCATGACCGACGGTCGTCGTCCATTGAGCGAACGTGGCCTGCGCGAACGAGCCGACCGGGTTGCGAGCCTCGCGCGTCGGGCAGGCAGCCCCGTACCGTCCTCCGGGCTGCGGTCGCTGAGGGCTCTCAGATACCAGACCGAGCGGCTCGAGCTGTATGCGATCGCCAATGCGCGGGCGATGGGCTGGTCGTGGCGGGACATCGCCGAGTCTCTCGGCGTCTCGAAGCAAGCTCTCCACCGTCGGTACGCGCGAGCTTTCCCTCGCCCTCGCCGCCGGCGTCAACGAGGTGCCGCCGAACTCTCGCGTCGCTTCATGCGATCCGATGGGCGGTCAACGTAGGTTGACGAGCGTCAACGTACGGTGACCGCTGGCGGATCGGATCGAGCGAGCCAGGCGCGGCGCATCATATCCCCGGTACCTATCGCTAACCCGCTCCGGCGCGGGTGGTCGCCGACTGGCGCAGCCCCATCGCGGACTG
>JBOGXL010000195.1:0-6843 GCA_050694575.1 Actinomycetota bacterium
CGTTGGATCCGTTCGTGCGATCGTTTTGACCCCATGGCTTGTCGGAGCTCGTCGGCGTCGGCGGCGGTGAAGCCGGCGACGTCTATGGCGATCTGCATGAGCTGTTCCTGGAAGAGCGGGACACCGAGCGTCTTGCGCAGGGCCGGCTCGAGCAGCGGGTGTAGATACGTGACGAGCTCCTGGCCGTTCCGGCGGCGGATGTACGGGTGCACCGAACCGCCCTGGATCGGCCCGGGACGGATGAGCGCCACCTCGACGACGAGGTCGTAGAACGTGCGCGGACGCAGCCGCGGCAGCGTCGCCATCTGGGCCCGGCTCTCGATCTGGAAGACGCCGACGGTGTCGGCCTCGCACAGCTGGTCGTACACGGCCGGGTCTTGTGGGAGCGTCGCGATGTCGATCTCTGCGCCGTGTGCTTCGCGCACGAGATCGAGCGCTTCGTGGATGGCAGAAAGCATCCCCAGGCCGAGAAGGTCGAACTTCACCAACCCGACGGCGGCGCAGTCGTCCTTGTCCCACTGCAGGACGGTGCGGTTCTCCATGCGTCCCCATTCGACCGGACACACCTCCACCACGGGACGCGAGCACAGCACCATCCCGCCCGAATGGATGCCGAGGTGACGCGGGAGGTTGAGGAACTGATCGGCAAGGCCGGCGACGTCTTCCGGGACATCCCAGTCACCTCGGGGGGTCCGCTCGCTGCCGCTCGCTTCCCCCCCGAACCCCCGGCCGTCGATCTGCTTCGACCATGCATCGAGCTGTCCCTGCGAGTGGCCGAGGGCTTTCCCCGCGTCGCGGACCGCCGCCCTCGGCCTGTACGTGATGACGTTTGCGACCTGCGCGGCGTTGTGCCGTCCGTAGCGCTCGTACACGTACTGGATGGCTTCTTCGCGGCGGTCGGCCTCGATGTCGACGTCGATGTCCGGCGGACCGTCCCGCGCCGATGAGAGGAAGCGCTCGAACAGCAGGCCCAGCGACACCGCGTCGGCGTTGGTGATCCCGAGCGCGTAGCAGACGGCGGAGTTGGCGGCCGAGCCCCGGCCCTGACAGAGGATGTCGGACCGCCGGCAGAACTCGTAGATGTCCCACACGATGAGGAAGTAGCCGGGGAAGGTGAGCTGCTCGATGACCTCGAGCTCGCGGTCGATCTGCGCCCACGCGCCCGGGACGCGTTCGTTCTCGCGCGGCCCGTACCGTCGCAGCGCGCCTTCGTAGGTGATCTGCCGTAGAAACGTCGCTTCCGTCTCACCTTGCGGGACGGGATAGGGCGGAAGGTTCGGCGCGATGAGTCTCAGGTCGAAGGCGCACGCAAGGCCGATCTCGGCCGCCCGCTCGACGACGCCGGGATAGCGCGCGAATCGGCGATGCTGCTCGGCCCCCGAGCGCAGGTGGGCGGTTCCCGCCGGCGGGAGCCAGCCGTCGATCTCGTCGAGCGAGCGCCGTGCGCGGACGGCGGTGAGGGCGGTGTAGAGCTGGAACCGTTGCGGCGTCGCGTAGTGGACGTTGTTCGTCGCGACGAGCTCCACTCCTGTGTTGGTCGCTATCTCGGCGAGCGCGTCGTTGCGATGGGAGTCCAGCGGGTCGCCGTGGTCCCACAACTCGACGGCGACGTTGTCTCGTCCGAAGGCTTCGACGAGCCGTTGGAGCTCGTTGCGCGCAGCGCTCGGCCCCCTTTCGACGAGCGCCCGCGGGACGGCGCCCTTGCGGCAACCCGTCAGGACGATCCACCTGTCGCCGCAGAGTTCGGACAGCTCGGCCATGTCGTGCACGGGGCGCCCCTTCTCACCTCTCAGTTGCGCGAGGGAGATGGCCCGGCACAGGCGCGCGTACCCGAACGAGTCACGCGCGAGGACGACGAGGTGGTCGCCGCCGGGGTCGGCGATGCCGTTGTGGACGCGCGGCGCGCCGCCACGCCGAAGCGAAGCGGAGGCGCTAAGGGTCAGTTCGGAGCCGAAGATCGTCGGGAGCCCGACGGCGCGAGCGGCCTCGGCGAAGCGGACGACGCCGTACATGCCGTCGTGGTCGGTGAGGGCGAGAGCTTCGAGTTCGAGCCGCACGGCTTCTTCGGCGAGCTCCTCGGGATGCGACGCCCCATCCAAAAAAGAGAAGGCCGAGTGGCAGTGCAACTCCGCATAGCGCGGCGCCGAAGGCGCCGAGGGGGGTTCGGGGGGGCGCCGTTTTGCCCCCCCGATCCGATGGGAGCGCGCGGGAGCGCGCAAGACAGAAGCGGGGGTTTGGCCCCCCCGAACCCCCCCGAAGAATTCGGCTAAATCGGGTGGGGGTTCGTAGGGTTGGCGCTTGCGCGACCACGCCGGGGAGTCGCCTTCCGCTTCTATCGGGACGTTGCGTCGTCGCCCGTCCGACAGCCGCTCTTCGAAGTCCTTCCACTTCCGGGGCCCGGTGAACCAGCTCACCTATCGGCCTCGACGTACACGATGTACTCGCGTCCGGTCGGGCTGCGGAAGATCTCCACTTCCCGGAACCCCGCCTTGCGCACCAGATGCTGCGCGCGCTCGTTGAAGGCCGCGATGGTCGTCCGCAATCTCTTACCCGGCCAACGCTCGTGCGCTTCGTCGAGCGCCACTCGAAGGAGATGCTTCCCGCGTCCACCACCGATGCGATCCGGACGCATCCCCGCTCCGAAGTCGATCGCGTCGTGGTCGTACCGACCTCCTGTCACGCGCGCGTCCGCTCCGTAGCACACGTGCGCCACGAGCGAGCCGTACTCGTCGACGGCGAAGTAGCCGTTGGCCGGCTCGAGGTAGTGCTCCGCATCACCCGGTTCGGCGTTGTACAGCGAGTAGGGCTCGGGGTAGCGCCACTTCGCGAAGTCGCGGGCGTCCTGCTGGGTGACGGGACGCAAACGCCATACGGGCTCAGTCATAGGTCGCCTCGAGCTGCCACTCGCCTTCTTCGAGGGCGAGCAGGTGAGCGGTCCCGTCGGCGAGCGCGATCTGGAATCGCGCACGGCGGCGATGTCCGGCCGGATCCCACCACCGTTCGTCGGCCGGCCACGGTCCCGCCCACGACACGACATCGGTCCACGCCCCGCGCCCGCTGAGACGGACGCGGGACGGAACCGACGTGGCGGCGAAACGACCGCTGACGCCGACGGGGCTGCCGTTGTCGTCCAAGACCTCGGCCGTCGGTGGTTGGTCGTAGACGACCGTCGGTGCCGGGGCCGGGAGCTGTCCCGGCCAGGGTGGGAGCTCGACCTCCACGGGCCCGGCGACCGTCTTCGTGCCCGGCAGACCCGCGCGTTCCGGCTCGACGGGATCGCCCCACGGCACGGCGCGCACCTGCTCGCTCGGATGCCGTCCGCCTTGCAGCGTCGGCTGACGGGCACCGTCGGGCCCGAGCAGCCCCTGGACGCGAGCGACGGCGCGGCGCACGCGATCGGACACATCCCCACGGCGTCCCCAGAACCCGACCGCGGATCCGTGAGCCGGACCGACGTCCTCGGGAGTGAGCCTGATTATCGAGATGCCGCCGGTGAGCCCGCCTTCTTGCAACCAGCCTTCGAGCTGCCACCTGACGCGTTCGGCGATCGCGGCCGGGGTGAACGCGGCCGAGTAACGCCAGACGCGCATCCGTTCCTCGCCGTGCTCGGTGCACGCGGTGATCGCAAGCTTCGCGCACGCAAGGCCCAGGGCGGCGAGCCCTCCGGCGAGCTCGTCCGCGGCGGCCTTGCCGGCGAACATCGCGATGTCCACGCGATGTGCCGGTGGATCGAGCTCGCGGGTGACGGTCAGCTCGGGTGGCGCGACCCGCGGCTCGAGAAGCCTGTCGCCGTCACCGCGCGCGAGGCGATGCGCGATGACGCCCTCGGCGCCGAAGCGCGCGCCGACGCGTCCGGCCGGCAACTTGGCCAGGTCACCCAGCCGTCGTAGGCCGAGCCGCCGCAGCAGGTCGCAGAGCTCCGGTTGGTCCAGGACGTCGACGAGGAAGCCGGCGAGGAACGCCCGGCTCCCACCGGGAGGCACCACCGTCGAACGAGCGGCGGCGAGCGCCGCGGCGAAGGATCCGTCGGCGATGCCCGTCCGCGCGCGGTCGTCGAGATGCAACGGATGGACGCGAACGATGTCGATGGTGTCGTCCACGGCGTCGGCGACGCGCTGGCGCAAGGCGTCTTCCCCGCCGAAGTACCGCGCCGGTCCGCGCGACGCGAGCACGCACAACCCCGGACGCACGACCTCGACGCGCGGCGAGAACGACTCGACGACGCTCACGATCTTCTCGAAGGTGCGTGCATCGCGAGCCGGATCGTGCGCGAGCACTTCGACCTCCGGGCACCGCGCTTGCGCTTCGCGGCGACGCATCCCGCGCCGGATGCCGAACGCCACCGCTTCCGGTGACGCCGACACGACGCGGTTGGCGAAGAAGACAGCCGCGGCTGCGTCGGGCGGGAGATCGGCGGCGACTATCGCCCATCGTGGACACCCGACGGCGATCCTGCGTTCGCTCACACCGTCCCCTCCTTGAAAGAGACGACGTTGTCGCGAGCCGGCGAGACCTCACCCTCGGCATCGGGGAGCCACAACGACGCATGTATCGGACGTGAAGCAGCGCCGCGCCCTCCAACGGTGACGTCGAGACGACGTGACCGTAGCGAGCCGTATCCGCGTCCGATGCCGTGCCACGTCGCCGACGACCCGTGAAGGGAGACGTCGCACTCCGGCCATCTCCCGATGACGACGAGGAGCGCGTCGCGTTCGCGCACACGTCCGCTGATGCGGCGCGCGTCTCGGTTGTCCACAGGACGCCCTACGACGACGTCGAAAGCATCGACGAGCGCGGCGACGACGGCCGTCGAATGCTCACCCGGGTCCGGGACGACCGTCATCCGGTCGAGCGACACGCCGATCTCGGCGGCGGCACGCAGGCCCAGCGCCGGCACACCGACGGCGGCCGTCCACAGCTCGCGCGACGCCCGAGCGATGAGCGCCAGGGCGAGCGAGGTGGCGCCGACGCCGGTGATCCCTATCGTCGTGCCGGGCCGCAGGCCCCCGAAAGGAAGGACGTCCTCGAAGGCCGGGAGGACCGGGAGCCGGGTGGGGGCCAGGCGCGAGGCGCGTTGGAGGGCCGGAGTCTCGGCGAGCAAAGCCCTCACGGCGTCCGTCATAGGGCCAACCAGGATGGAACATATGTTCGTATGGTGTCAAGACCACGCCGCAGCGGAGCGGAGGCGACAGATCAGGAATCAGATACCGGCGGGTATTGTTTCCACTACGAGGAGGGCTGAATGCCCACAGATGTAGAGATCGAGTACTGCGTCCCCTGCGGCCATCTGGAGAAGGCCATCGACACCCAGCGCGTGATCCTCACCGAGCTCGGTCAGAAACTGCGTTCCGTAGGCCTCGTCACCGGAGACAAGGGCGTCTTCAAGATCCGGGTCAACGGCGAGGAGATCTTCGACAAGTCAGACGGCTACGACGAAGCGGCCATCCTCGCCTCGATCAAGGAACGTCTCGACGCCTAGAACCCTCTAGCGCGATACCAGGCTGTCGTCGGCCTCCGGCGGCGGCAACTTGGCCCCCGGCGCGGGGCGCAACGCATCTTCGGTGTAGCGGTTGCGCGCATTCCACAGGATCCACTCGTTCACCCCGGCGTCCTCGACCGCTTGGATCTGAGCACGAACCTCCGCCGGTGTATACGGGACGCGCAGCGTGAAGTCCTGGAGCCAAGGTCTGAGCTTCGCGCGCGTCCCGGCGATCCGCTCCTTCGCGTCGCGCAGCGACACAGAGACCGTGTTGTACGGCTCCTTCTCCGGGTCGGCGATCCCGTATTCGGGCTTGTTGTAGTGCGACGGATACAGCATCAGGGACACGTAGTCGACCTCGCGCGCGATGAGCTCGAGCTTCTGTCCTATCCCGAGGTCGTCGATCACCAGGGCGACGAGTCCGAAGAGGTCGGCAGAGATGTACGCCCCCCGCGGGACGATCTGCTCCCGGGCGCGGGCGAGGAACTGCCGGATGGCGTCGTGCGGCGCCCGCTCGTCCTTGTACCGGGACCACATCTTGGTCGTGTCGCCGTCCGTCGGGAACCGGACGTAGTCGAACTGGATCTCGTCGAACCCGAGCTCGATGGCCTCCAGGGCGAGGGCGATGTTGTAGTCCTGGGCCTGGATGGAGTACGGATCGAGCCACCCCAGCCCTTTCGTGCTCTTCCAGATGCCCCCGCGCAGGTCCTGGATGGCCAGGTCGGGGCGCACCCTCGTCAGGTAGGAGTCCTGGAAGGTCACGAGCCGGCCGATCACGTAGACGCCGGCGCGCTTGAGGCGGCGGATCGTTGCGGCCGGATCCACGATCTTCGGCAGCCCGGCTGCGGCCATGCGGGCCTGGCGCGAGCGCGGGATCCACGAGATCTCGCCCCGCTCGTCCTTGATGTCGACCACAACGGTGTTGAGCTCGGTACGCCGGAGGAGCTCGAGGAGCTCGTTGAACCGGCTCCCGCCGGCCGTGTAGCCGGTCATGAGGATGCCCTTCACCTTCATGGGAGCCCGGCGCCGCTTCGCCTCGAAGTCCTCGGGGAGGGGGCCGATCGTCAGGTTGGAGATGGCAGGAGGGTCCTTCCGGGCGAGGAAGGGCAGGAAGGACTCCTCGGCCCACATGGGCGAGAAGGGCGGGGCGAGCATGAAGACGGTTATGCCGAGGGCGGCGACGACCAACACATTCTGGATGCCGTGGCGCTCGAGGACCGGCCGGCGGAGGAGCATTGGCCGATAAGCCTAGAAGAACGACGCTCGTGCGTGCCTCGGCCCACTGACCGCTGGTCAGCCCTCTTGCTCGAGCCTCTCCACCTTGTCGAGACGCCTTCGGTAGCGCTCGTCGCCGAGGAAACGAG
>JBOGXL010000196.1:0-10222 GCA_050694575.1 Actinomycetota bacterium
CCGAAAACGGATTCGCCGGCATCTTCAGTCCGGGCGGCGGCCAGACGCTGGTCATGGAGATACAACGCGGATACACCTACCTCCTCGCGTGCTTCATCCAGGACGTGACGGGCGGTCCGCCGCACGCCGTCGCGCACAACATGATCAAGACCTTCACGGGGGTTTGATGGGTACCCTGGGCACCGCGGAGGTGACGCGTTGAGGAAGCTCCTTGCCGCAGTCTTCGCCCTGGCGCTCGCGACCGCCGCCTGTATCGGCGGAGGCTCGAACGACCGGACGATCCTCGTCGACTTCAGTCACGACGAATTCTCGAGCATGATGGTCGACAACTTCCCCGACCGAGTCGACGTGACCCCGGGAATGTCTGTCGTCTTCAAGCAGACCTGGACGGGCGAACCCCACACCGTGACGGCCGGAACCCTCGTGAACGAGATGATCGAGAAAACCGAGCCGTGGACGCGGTTCTTCGAGGGCTTCGAGGCGCTGGCGGCCACGGCCGACCTGCCTGACCCCGACGAGCCACAGGGAAGCGCCCGCGATCTGTTCGGTGCGATCGACGAGGCCGAGAACGAAGAGATGCGCGATCGGTTCTACGAGGCATTCGACGACCTGCGTGAGATGGGCGTCGATCTTCCCGACCGCCGGGACCCGGGCGACGCAACTTTCGAGAGCCTCGTGCAGACAGCGGACCGAGAGTCCGAATCGGCATTCGAGGATCTCGGCATCCCGTGGGCCTTGGACGAAACCGACGATGGCGAGTTCTTCGCCACGCAGAACGCCGGACAGCCCTGCTATCTCGATGAGGGATCGCCGCCGGAAGACGCGGAGAGACCCTGTCGAGACGCCCAGCAGCAACAGCCGGCTTTCACCGGCGACCAGAGCTACTACAACAGCGGGATAATTCCGTACGAGGGCCCGCAGGGGAACACGTTCCGCGTGAAGCTCGCTCCCGAGATCGCTCCGGGGAGCTACTTCTTCTACTGCGCCGTCCACGGCCCGAATCAGGCCACGGAGGTGCGCGTGCGGCCCGAGGGGTCGGACATCGCCGAGCAGGAAGATGTGAGCCGCGCCGCTCGCGAGCAGATCGGCCGGTTCGCAGAGCCGATGGTCGAGGTGTACGAGGACGCCCGCGATGGAGAGCTCGAGATGCAGGGCCAGACCGTCGAGGGGCCGTTCGCCGGCCTTTTCGCACCCGTCTTCGGCGCGATCAACGAGTTCATCCCCGGGACGATCAACGCCAAGGTCGGCGAGCCGGTGACGTGGAAGGCGATGGGCTGGGATCACACCATCAGCTTCGACCCGCCGAGATACTTCCCGATCATCCGCTTCGCCGACGATGGAGCCGTGTCGCTGAACCCGCAGCTGAATAGGCCCGCCGGCGGCCACCCCGAGATCCCCGAGCAAGCGGGTGAGGGGATCCTCCGGATAGACGGTGGTACCTACGACGGAGAAGGCTTCTACTCCTCGGGCGTGTTCAGCGCCGAGCCGTACGCCGAGTACACGCTGCGGTTTTCCCGACCCGGCACGTACAGATACGCATGCCTGCTCCATCCGCCCATGGTGGGTTCCGTTGACGTTCGTTGAGGTGACCCAATAGCGGGAGGGGCAGTTTGAGCGTCGCCGTCGAGGCGGCACGTCCGGAGGACGAAACCGAAGCGCCGCGTCTGCGACGCATCAAGCCCGGCGACGTCGTCTTCCTCGTGTTCTTCGTCGCGTTCGCGGCCGGCGGTCTGCTCGCCCTCGTCCTCGGAGCCGGGTCGGTCCTCGCCTCGGCCTCCGAGGCGCTCCACGACAGCCTGCACATCCGCGCCTTGGGCACGGGTTTTCTCGCGCGTTCGGCCCTGCGCATGGCGGACGCCGCTCACGAGGTCGGGTCGTGGCCGCAGGTCGCGTTCGACTACGTCTTCAGCGTCCTGAACTTCGCACTCGCGGTCTTCCTGCTCTGGCTGCGTCCGCGCGATCGCACCGCGCGCCTCCTCGCGATAGGGATGGTCGGGACGGCCGGTGCGTTCAACCTCACGGCCAACACGGCCGTCGAGATCGTCCCGCTGGCGGGCGTCGAGACGTTCGGCTTCTTCGCCGCCCAGACCATCGGCGGCCTCGCCTACATCTATGCCTTGCTGCTCTTCCCGGACGGCCGACCGGTGCCGCGCTGGCGCCTCCCCGCGCTCGCCCCGCTGTACGCGGTGATCACCGTCCCCGTCGTGCTCTTGGTCTTGCGCGTCGAGGGAACACGTCGTCCCGCGACGCTGCTGCTGATCTTCGGTCTGCTCGTTCCCGTCGTCGGAGCGCTGGCACAGGCCTACCGCTTCCGCCGTTCGGAAACGGAGACCGAGCACGCCCAGGCACGGTTGCTGTTCTGGGCCCTCACACCGGCGCTCGGGGTAGGGATCTGGTTCGTCTCCACCCAGGGCTTCGGTGGCGTCACCGATCCCGGCTTCGCCGGACGCCACCTCCCCGAGCAGCCCGTCGAGGTCTTCCGCATCTTCCAGCCCGTGTTCCTGCTCGTCCCCGTCGCGCTCTTCTTCGGCCTCCAGCGCTACCGCCTGTGGGACATCGACAGGGTCGTCAACCGCACACTGGTCTGGGCGGTGGCGTCGGGCCTCGTCTTCGGGCTCTCCTTCGGCCTCGTTGTAGTCCTCCAACGGGTGCTGAACCCCTTCACGGCCGGCAACGACATCGCCGTCGCCCTCACCACGCTGCTGGCCGTCGCGCTCTTCATCCCCGTCCGCCGGCGGATCCAGGAGTTCGTGGACAGGCGCTTCTACCGCCAGCGCTACGACGCGCAACGAACGATCGAGGCCTTCTCGTCCAGGCTGCGCGACGAGCTCGACCTCGAAGCGCTGGGCTACGAGCTCCGCGGCGCCGTCTCCGGCACCATGCAGCCCAGCCACGTGACGCTCCTCCTCCGGGAGCCGAACGGCGGGCTCGGGTGGCAATGGACGTACCGCGGACAGGCCCGTGACTAGCTCCGTAACGCTCCCGGAACGCCTTGTGCGTAGAAATACCTAAAAGCATGAGAACGCGACAGCGCCTGCGTCGCCGGTCCCGAGCTTCGGCCGGGAACCGGCTGGAAGCGTCACCGGCACATCCGGACGCCTCGGACGCCCAGGCCCAGTCCTTCGACATCGGCCCGGACGACCCGCTGCTCCTGTACTTCCAGAGCTCGCCGGACCCCGTTGACCTCGACCGGCTGCGCCTGGCTTCTCCCGGCCTGGAAGCGATGCGAGCCGCCGGAGTCAAGATGGTCGTGCCGCTGGTCACCCAGGGCGAGCTCATCGGCGTCCTCTCCCTCGGCCCCCGGCTGTCGGAGACCGACTACTCCGCCGACGACCGCAAGCTCCTCGACACCCTCGCCTCGCGCGTCGCTCCCGCCCTTCGTGTCGCCCAACTCGTGCGCGAGCAGGAGGCCGAGATCCGGACGCGAGAGCGCTACGAGCAGGAGCTGCGGATCGCGCAGCACATCCAGCAGAATTTCCTCCCCCGGGAAGCCCCGGAGCTCGAGGGCTGGAGGCTGGCCGCGCTGTATCGCTCGGCGCGCGAGGTGGGCGGCGACTTCTACGACTTCATCGAGCTCTCCGACGGACGCGTCGGCATAGTCATCGGAGACGTAACCGACAAGGGCGTGCCCGCCGCGTTGGTGATGGCGTCCACGCGAAGCATCATCCGATCGGTAGCGCGATCTGTGGATTCTCCGGGCAAGGTCCTCGAACAGGTAAACGACCTCCTCGTCCCGGACATGCCGCCGAAGATGTTCGCCACGTGCCTCTATGCCGTGCTCGACCCGCGCTCCGGTGAGCTCGTGTACGCCAATGCCGGCCACAACCTTCCGTATCGCCGGACGCTCGATTGCATCGAGGAGCTCCGCGCGCGCGGCATGCCCCTCGGTCTGATGCCGGGCTCCTCCTACGAGGAGCAGACGGCGCACGTCAATGCCGGCGAACTCGTCCTCTTCACGAGCGACGGCATCAGTGAGGCGCACAACCCCGACGGTGAGATGTTCGGCTGCCCGGGCATCATGCAAACCGTCGAACGCCACGAGCACGGCATCGACATGCGCGACGAGATCATGGACGCCCTCGAAGACTTCACGGGCCCCGACTGGGAGCAAGAGGACGACATCACCATGGTCACACTCGAGCGCGCCCGCCCGGGCGAGGCGGAGGTCACGACGGGCGAGCGGCCCGCCGTCGAGACGTCCAACGTCGTGGAGTTCACCCTCCCCTCCGAGCCCGGCAACGAACGCATCGCCATGGAACGCATCGCTTCGATAGTGGCTCCGCTCGGTCTTCCCGAGCCCAAGCTCGAGAAGCTCAAGACGGCCGTGGCCGAGGCGACAATGAACGCCATCGAGCACGGCAACCGCAACGACCCGGAGATGCTCGTCAACGTCTCGGTCCTCACCTCACCGAGCGACATCCGAATCTCGATCACCGATCAAGGCGGCGGCGTGGACATCCCCGAGCGGACGGCTCCCGACATCGACCTGAAGCTCTCCGGCGAACAGACACCGCGCGGCTGGGGCCTGTTCCTCATCAAGGCGATGGTCGACGAGATGAACGTCACGTCCGACGACGTCCACCACACCGTGGAGCTCGTGATGAAGCTGGAAGACGGAAGCTGATGGCGTTCGAGGCCGGGGCCAGGACCAACGGGACGGTGGCCGTGCTCGCGCTCATCGGCGAGCTGAACGCCGCCGCCGACGACGAGCTCAACGATGCCTACGAGACGGCGATCTCGGCGAACCCCAAGACCGTCCTGCTGAACTTCGACGGCGTGTCCTACATCAACAGCACGGGCATCGCCCTCATCGTGGGACTTTTGGCCGAGGCGCGGAAGTCGGATCGCAAGATCATGGCGTGCGGGTTGACCGACCACTACAAGGAGATCTTCGAGATCACACGGATCGCCGACTTCGTGTCGATCTTCGCCGACGAGCAGGAAGCCGTCGGAGCAGCGAGCGCATAGACGACAGGAGGGATCTATGACACCAGGGGCACTCACGCTGGACGTCCGGAACGCCGACGAGGCGGTCAGCCTCATCGACGTCAGCGGCGACATCACGGCCGAGTCCGAGGAAGTCCTCATGGACGCCTACAACCAGGCCAGCCAGACCACGACCACGGCCGTGGTCCTCAACTTCACCGGCCTCGAGTACATGAATTCGGGCGGCATCGGGCTGCTCGTGACGCTGCTCGTCCGGGCGAACAGGCAGAAGCAGAAGCTCCTCGCCTTCGGCCTCACCGAGCACTACAAGCAGATCTTCGAGCTCACCCGGATCGACGAAGCGATTGGTATCTACGGATCAGAGGAAGAAGCGCTAGCCGCCGCGGGAGGATGACATGACCGAGCAAGGACCGGAAACGCAGAAGCCCCGCGACGAGGAGTTCTGGGCCAAGCCCGTCTCCGAGCTGCGCGTCGCCCACGACCTCCCGGCCGAGGCCGTCAACCTCAACGTCGAAGGCAAACGGCTGGCCGCCATGACCGGCGGCTTCGGGAAGATGTGGCAGAAGACTTACCGCATCGCACTGCACGGCGCGAGCGTGTCGCCGGAGCAGGTCGTCAAGGACTGGAAGGAGAACTTCTCGTCGTTCTGGCCGAAGGCCGCGAAGTTCTACGGTCCCCTCACGGCTATCTCACCGGGCGACGTCGCGCTCCTCAACCTCAAGGTCGGGGGCCCGGCCAGGCTCTCGACGGGCATCTTCGTCCTGTACGCCGACGACGTCTCGTTCTCCTTCGTGAATCCCGAGGGCCACATGTTCGTCGGGATGATCACGTTCTCGGCCTCCCAGACCGAAGGTGTCACCAGCGCGCAGGTACAAGCCCTCATCCGTGCCGGCGACCCGCTCTATGAGCTCATGATGCCCATAGCGATCCACCGCCAGGAGGACAAGTTCTGGAAGGGAACCTTGCAGAACCTGGCCGGGCACTTCGGAGTCGACGGACAAGCGGACATGTCGCGCACGGTGGTCGATCGCAAACGGCAGTGGTCCCATTGGCGGAACATCCGCAGCAATGCCGCGATCCGGACGATGCTGCACGCCGTGACGCGACCGTTCCGCCGCCGGAAGCGCGCCGAGATCTGACCTTCTGTGCGCCCATCCCGACGTTTACCGTCGCTTCCGGCGCACAGAAGCACCCAAAGCGCGCTTCACCGCGGCCGTCAGGCCGGCCGGATCCGAGTCGAGCTGCGACGGCGTCACGCGCAGCACGCGCCACCCCGCGTTGATGAGCCGGTTCTGACGCTCGCGGTCCCGTTCGAAGGCGCGCCGGCCGGAGTGAAAGGCGTAGCCGTCGGCCTCGATCGCCAGGCGCGCTCGTGGGTAGGCGAGATCGACACGTGCGGCGAACGAACCGTCCGTATCGCGTACGACGTATTGAGCGGTCGGGACGGGCAGACCGCCGGCCACGAGAACACGGCGCAAACGATTCTCGAACCGGGACTCGCCGAGATGGCCACGGACGCGGAGGGCGAGCAGCCCACGCAGTCCATCGACGCCGGGGACTCCGTGCTGCGCGCCGGCGAAGCGGATCTCCAGCTTCCGCGAGTTCACCAGTCGCCGTTGGAGGGCATCGTCGAGAGCGTCCTCGAGCGAAGCGAGATCCAGCACGCCCGACAGGTCCAGCATCGTGCGCGTCGGTGTTGTCAAGCGGATCGTGCCGAGCATCGTGACGTCCTCGGGACGAAGGGTCCGGCTCCTGTAGCTCCGAACACCGGGCACGCGTGGGCACTTCGGGTAGGGGACGACCACTTCCGGCTCAGCGGCCACGACTCCGCGAAGACGCCAGAGGGCAGCGGCGGACCGATGCGACGCCACGGCGTGTGGCCCGGCGGCGAACACGGCGGCGAGCACCCGGTTCTCGAGCGACGGAGGACACCCGGCGGCTTGATAGACGCGGGGATAGACCTCTTCCCACCGACGGCTTCGAACCCGTCGACGCACGGCCTCGGCAGTCAGGCCGAGACGCAGGGCGTCGTCTCTGGAGACCACGCCGTACTGCCTCCGCGCGAGTGCCGCGAGACGCTGGTCGAGCTGCCGCTTGTTCCCCATACCAGAAGCCGCATCGGGTAGGGGAAGGTGTGGAGATTCAAGCACGAGGCAAGGACTCGGCCCGGACGATAATCGGGTATGCGCGACGAAGGTGCCTACGACGCCGTAGTTGTCGGGGCCGGGCCCAATGGGCTCGCCGCGGCCATCGAGATCGCGCGCGCGGACCGTTCCGTCCTCGTCATCGAGGGCGACGAGCGCGTCGGCGGCGGTGCGCGAACCTCGGAGCTGACGCTCCCCGGCTTCCTTCACGACGACTGCTCGGCCATCCATCCGATGGGCGTGGCGTCTCCCTTCTTCCGCTCCCTGCCGCTGCACGAGCACGGCCTGGAGTGGATCCATCCCGGGTTCCCGCTCGCGCACCCCCTCGACGACGGGTCGACGGCGCTGATCGACCACTCGCTGGACGTCACGGCCGACCGCTTCGGCCCGGACGGCCCCGCCTACCGCGGCGTGATGGAACCGCTGCTGCGCGACGCCGACGACCTGTTGAGCGGCTTCCTGTCGCCGATGACGAGGATCCCGCGTCACCCGTTCGTGATGCTGCGTCTCGGCCGCCTCGCGATCAAGCCGGCGACCAAGATCGTGGACGAGCTCTTCAAGACCGAGGGGGCGCGGGCGCTGTACGCCGGCAACGCCGCGCACGCGATCATGCCGCTCGACAAGCTCCCGACGGGAGCCTTCGGCTTCGTCTACTCCTTCCTCGCCCACGCGTACGGCTGGCCGATGCCCAAAGGCGGCTCCCAAGCCATCGCCGACGCCCTCGCGTCGTACCTGAAGTCGCTCGGAGGTCACATCCAGACGGGACGCAACATCACACGCTTCAACGAGCTGCCGCCCGCGCGCGCGTACCTCTTCGATGTCACGCCCAAGCAGCTCGTCGAGATCGCCGGCGATCAGCTCTCGGCTTCGTATCGGCGACGGCTCGGCAAGTTCCGGTACGGAGCTGCGGCGTTCAAGATCGACTGGGCGCTGGACGGCCCGATCCCATGGAAGGCCCCCGAGTGCACGCAGGCGGGTTGCCTCCACCTCGGCGGGACGTTCGAGGAGATCGCCGCCGGCGAAGCAGCCGTCGCCCGGGGCGAGCACCCGGACAACCCGTGGGTGATCATCGCGCAGCAGAGCGTCTTCGACCCGACCCGCGCACCGGCGGGAAAGCACGCGGCCTGGGCGTACTGTCACGTCCCACCCGGATCGACCGTGGACATGACCGACGTCATCGAGCGCCAGGTGGAACGCTTCGCTCCCGGCTTCCGCGACCTCGTGCTGGCGCGCAGCACACGCAACGCCGTGGATCTCGAGCGCTACAACCCGAACTACGTCGGGGGCGACATCGCCAGCGGCGCGCCCAACTTCAAGCAGATCGTCTTCCGGCCCGTCGCTCGGCGAAACCCGTACAGGACGGCGCACCCGGGGATCCTCCTGTGCTCGTCCTCGACGCCACCCGGCCCGGGCGTGCACGGTATGTGCGGGTACTACGCGGCTCGATCTGCGTTGCGGCGCTTGCGCTGAGCGCTAGGACGAGATGCTGCCGCTGCTGATGGGCAGTCCGACGAACAGCGCGTCGAACGAGTCGCTCACATGCTGACCGGCGTCAGCGAGGACGAGGTCGGCCGAGGAACGCGGCGCCGATGACAGGCTCTGCGTCGCGACCGGCGTCGAGGACTGCGTGGCGGCCGCAGGCGCGACGGCCTCGGCCTGACCCTGCACGGCGGCCCCCGTGTTCTGGCTCGACGTGGTGAAGGACTCGCGGTCTCCCTGTTCGACCTGGGTGCCCGAGCTCACGCTGGTGTCGTCGGTGTTCGAGAAGGACGAGTCGCCCGTGTTCACCTCGGTGTCGCTCGACTCGTTCTCGAGGACCACCTCGGTCTCGGCCCACGCGGCGCCGGGGACGGTGGCCGCGAGCAGCGCGGCGAAGACCGTCGCGGCGAACCAGCGCATCCCGACCTCCATCTCACGGGCACCCTAACCGAGCCCTTGCGAGGCTACAAGCACCTTATGGAGAGGTGGTTTAGCGCTCGCGACCTGCGGTTTCTCAGTGCCAGAAGTGCCGGACGCCGGTGAAGACCATCGCGAGACCGGCGGCGTCGGCGGCCGCGATCGTCTCGTCGTCGCGGCTGGACCCTCCGGGCTGGATGATCGCCGTGACGCCGGCCTCGGCTCCCACCTCGACGTTGTCGGCGAAGGGCAGCAGCGCCTCCGAGGCGGCGACCGCGCCCTTGGCCCGCTCGCCGGCGCGCCGGACGGCGATCTCGAAGGCCTCGACGCGGGACATCTGCCCCGCGCCGATGCCAACCGCTTGGCGGCCGTTCGCCAGGACTATCGAGTTCGACTTCACCCGGGCGCACACCGTCCAGGCGAAGAGGAGGTCGTCCCATTCCGCGACCGACGGCTGACGTTTCGTCACGACCTGCATCTGCGCACGGTCGTCGACGATCCCATCGGTGGTCTGGACGAGCAGCCCGCCGGAGACGGATCGGACGTCGAGGGGATCCGAGCCCCAACGGTCCTCGGGGAGCCGGATGAGCCGCAGGTTCTTCCGCCTACGCAGCTGCTCCAGGGCGTCGGCCTCGTAGTCCGGCGCGACTATGCATTCAACGAAGAGATCCGTCGCCCGGATCTGCTCGACGATCCCCAGCGTCACCGGACGGTTCAAGCCGATGATCCCGCCGAAGGCCGAGCGCGTGTCGCACTCGAACGCCAAGCGGTACGCCTCTGTGATGTCGCCCGCCGTCGCGGCGCCGCACGGCGACGTGTGCTTGATGATGCACGCCGCGGGCTCCGTGAAGGCCGTCGCGAGACGGAAGGCGGCGTCGAGGTCCAGGACGTTGATGTAGGACAGCTCCTTGCCCTGAAGCTGCTCGCCGGATGCGACACCGCTGCCCGAACCGGACAGGCGGTACAGCGCTGCGCGCTGGTGCGGGTTCTCGCCGTAGCGCAGCTGCTCGATCAGCTCGCCGGAGACGGTGATGCGGTCTGGCAGGTCGCCGCCGGCGAACCACCGCGCGATGGCGCCGTCGTAGGCCGACAGCGCCGCGAACGCCTTCCCGGCCAGGCGCCGCCGGGTCTGGTCGGTGATCCCACCGGCCCGGATCTCCTCGATGACCGTCGCGTAGTCGTCCGGCGAGACGACGACGGCGACCGACGCGAAGTTCTTCCCCGCGGCACGGATC
>JBOGXL010000197.1:0-2738 GCA_050694575.1 Actinomycetota bacterium
CGCGAGCGCAAGGGCCGCTCCCAGGGCAGCTCCCAGCGCACTCAAGAGCAAGACCACGACGAGCACGGCGTCGTGACGACTGACGAACATGAGCTGCGTGAAGACGGCCAGACAGGCCAAGCTCACGCCGGCGGCCACGAGCGCCGTAGCCACCAGGCGCTGTCCGATCGAGGCGCGCGCCAACAGACGACGGGCGACCGCTGCCGCTACGGGGACCCCCAGGACGCAGGGCACCAGCAGCAGTCCGACCTGGGCGAGGTCGGCGGGCGGCATCCCTATCAGCAGCCCCGCCGTCAGGCTGAAAAACGCCCCGGCGGCGGCAACGACGGTGGCCAGTGCCAGCGGCGCGAGACTCGAGGTCCGCCGGGTCTTCATTCCGGTCTTCATACGGGCTCGAACCGGTAGCCGACGCCCCACACGGTGACCAGACGGCGCGGCTCCGACGGGTCGGCCTCGATCTTCTGGCGCAGCCGGCGTATGTGCACCGTGACCGTGGCGGGGTCGCCGTCGAAGGCGAAGTCCCAGACTTCTTCCAGGAGCCGGGTACGGGTGAAGACCACGCCCGGATGCGAACCGAAGTGGTAGAGCAGGTCGAACTCTTTCCTCGTCAGGTCGACGCGCCTGCCGTCGAGCAGCGCCTCGCGGCGGCCGGGATCGATCTCGAGGGTGCCGAACACGAGGGGCTCGCGGCCCGGAACCGGCGCCGTGCGGCGCAGGAGCGCATCCACGCGGAGGACGACCTCGCGAGGGGAGAAGGGCTTCGTCACGTAGTCGTCCGCTCCGAGCTCGAGGCCCACGATCCGATCCGATTCCTCCCCCTTCGCGGTGAGCATGATGACCGGGGTCTCGCGCGACCGGCGAATGGCCCGGAAGACCTCGAACCCGTCGACGCTCGGCAGCATCAGGTCGAGCAGAACGAGGTCCGGCGTCGTGCGCTCGAAGGCATCGAGGGCCTCCGCTCCGTCGGCGGCCGTGGAAACGACGTAACCCTCGCGAGCGAGGTAGCGGCTGAGCACCTCACGCACGATGGGCTCGTCGTCCACCACGAGGACGCACCGCCCGTCGCTCATCCACGGATTATCCGCCCCGGAGCTTACGGGAGCATTTCGGGGGGCTCCCCCGGAAGCGACGTAATGGTCTGGTAACCGCTCCTGCGGTACAAGGACTACATGCCCGACGTCGTCCTGCCCGTGCTCGACGAGGCCGAGGCGCTGCCTTGGGTGCTGGCGCGCATGCCCGTGGGATACCGGCCGATCGTCGTCGACAACGGATCGTCCGATGGATCCCCGGAGATCGCGCTACGGTCCGGCGCGATGGTCGTTCGCGAGGCACGACGCGGCTTCGGCGCCGCATGTTACGCCGGCTTGTGCGCGGCGGACGACGACGTCGTGTGCTTCATGGACGCCGACGGGTCTCTGGATCCGCAGGACCTGCCGCTGGTGGCGGATCCGGTGATCGGCGGGGCGGCCGACCTCGTCCTGGGCGGACGTCGGGCCGAGCGGGGAGCCTGGCCGTTGCACGCACGGGTCGCCAACCGGGCGCTTGCATGGGAGATCCGCAGGCGGTCCGGCCTGCCGCTCCGGGACCTCGGGCCGATGCGCGCCGCCGGACGCAAAGACCTCCTTGCCTTGGGCCTGCTCGACCGCCGGTTCGGCTGGCCACTGGAGATGGTGCTGTGCGCGGCGGGGGCGGGCTGGCGCATCAACGAGGTCGACATCGCCTACCGGCCGCGAACGGGTCGCTCCAAGGTCACCGGGACGCTGCGCGGGACCCTACGAGCCGTCCATGACATGGCGCGGGTACTGGCGTGACCAGGATCCTCGTGCTCACCAAGGCGCCCGAGCCCGGGCGCGCGAAGACGCGCCTGTGCCCCCCGTGCACCCTGGAACAGGCCGCGGTCATCGCCCGGGCCGCCCTGCACGACACGCTCGCAGCCGCCACCGCGGTGCGTAGCGCGGCTACCGTCCTCGTCCTGGACGGTCCACCGGGTTCATGGATACCGACGGGCGTCCGCGTGATCCCGCAGCGGGGCGAGGGGTTGGACGAGCGCATCGCCGCCGCCTTCGCCGATGCCGGGACACCGGCGCTGCTCATCGGCATGGACACCCCACAGATCACGGCGTGCCTGCTGTCCGACGCGCTGTCCCTGTTGGCCGGCCCCGGTGTCGACGCGGTGCTCGGGGAAGCATCCGACGGTGGCTGGTGGGCCGCGGGGGTCAACGACGTCGACTCCCAGGCGTTCCTCGGCGTGCCGATGGGCACGCGCTCTACCGGTCGCGCACAGCGATCTCGCTTCCATGCGCTCGGCATGAACGTCGCCGAGCTGCCTCCGTTGCGCGACGTCGATACCTTCCAGGACGCGCTCGCCGTCGCGGAGATGGTTCCCCGGTCGCGCTTGGCCCGCGCCGTCGGCACCGTCATGATGCAGCGAGTGGCCGGAGGAGGATCGTGAAGCGCTTCGAGTGGCCCGAGTGGATGCGGGCCGGGCCGATGCGCGAGGGAACGTTCCGCAGCCTGCTCCATCAGGAACGAATAGCCGCCTGGCTGGGTATCGCCCTCGGCGTCGCCTTCGGCACGTCTTTCCTCACGGGCTTGCTCTCGCATCTCATCCAGCACCCACCCGGGTGGTTCGAGTGGCCGTCGCGTCCGGCCGGGCTGTACCGGATAACGCAGGGCGTGCACGTGGCCACCGGCATCGCGTCCATCCCGCTGCTGCTCGCGAAGCTGTGGGTCGTCTA
>JBOGXL010000198.1:0-1874 GCA_050694575.1 Actinomycetota bacterium
CCGGCCTTGGGCGTTCGTTCCAGGACGCCCGGCTCTTCTCGTCCCTGACGGTGTTCGAGACGCTCGCGTGCGCGTTCGAACGTCACATGCGGGCCGAGGACCCGGTGTCGACGATGTTGTGGCTGCCGTGGATCCGCCGGGCCGAACAGAAGGTGTGGTCGCGCGTCGACGAGATCATCGACCTCATGGGGCTCGGTGCCTTCCGCGATAAGTTCATCTCCGAGCTCTCGACGGGCTCGCGTCGCGTTGTGGATCTCGCGTGTGTCATCGCCCACGAGCCGACGGTTCTCCTCCTCGACGAGCCGTCCTCCGGGATGGCGCAGCGCGAGACGGAGGCGATGGGCCCATTGCTCCTGCGCGTGAAGGAAGCGACGGGCTGCACGATGCTCTTGATCGAGCACGACATGCCGCTCGTTACGTCGGTCTCGGATGAGCTCGTCGCGCTCGAGACGGGACGCGTGATCGCCCGGGGCAAGCCGAAGGACGTTACGCGGGACGCACGCGTGGTCGAGGCTTACTTGGGAACCGACGAGCGCGTGGTCGCGCGGTCCGGTGCGATCCGATCGAACGGGCGCCGTCCGCGCGCGTCTGCAAAGGCGAAGGCCAAGCGCCGGGTGAGCGCATCCAAAGCCGCGAAGCGTCCGGTGTCGAAGAAGGCCGTGGCGAAGCGGCGGAGCTAGGAGGCTTCGGCCGGTTCCGGCACGCCGGCGAGCGCGTACATCTCCTCGATACCGTCCTCGGGTCCCGTGGCGATCACCCGGTCTCCGGCCTGAAGCTGGAAGCGCGCGGCCGGGCGGTAGATCCATCGCTTGTTGCGCTGCACGGCGAGCGCCGACATGCCGGTCTCCGTCTTGAACGAGAGCTCCTTCAGCGTCTTCCCGTCGGCGGCCGACCCTGGGCGAACGACGGCCTCGGCGGCCACGGCATCGCTGGCCTCGATGGCCTCGGCGACTATCGGGTGGAGGTCCTCGACACGCTCGACGAGACGCGTCATCGATCGAGCGGCGTCGGAGATCGCCTCCGACGCGTAGGCGAGACGCAGGAGGCCGCGGAGCTCCTCGGGGTTCTGTGCGGACTCCGTGGCGCGGAGCACCCACGACTCGAGCTCGCTTTGTAGCTCGTCGGAACGTGACTCCAACGTCGTGACCTCTGCGGCCAAGGCCGGCTCGCGCAACATGAGGGCCGAATACGCGAGTCCGACGCTGACCTCGGCGGTGTTCTTCATAGCCACGAGGATGTCGACGGCCCTGTCGAGCTCGTTGTACGCCGTGCCCTCGCCCTCGGACGGCTCGAGCGGAACGGGCGCGCCCGCAAGCTCGTAGATAAGAGCCATCCCTTCCTCGGGTCCACGAACGAGCAGGACGTCGTCCTCGCCGATCACCGTTTCGGGTCCGGGCGCGAACTCCCAATCGGCCCCCCGGCGCACGGCGATGACCCACATCCCCGTCTCGGTGGGCAGCTCGAGTGCTCGAAGGGTTTGGCCGACGCACGTCGAGGCGGCGCGGACGCGCACGCGCCCCGACACTTCGTCGGCGTGCCGCAGGTCGGCACGGAGCGCATCGGGGATGCCGAGGACATCGGACACCACGCGCGAGATCCCAACGGCAGCATCGGCGATGGACTCGATGCACGACGACAGGTGCAGGACGTCGGAGAGCCCTTCGGCGTCCTCGGGGCTGCGCGCGGCGAGCATAGAGATGAGCCGGAGGTCCTTGATGTACTGACCCATCAGCTCCTCGAGGTGATCGACCTCGCTCGCAAGCTTGGGATCGCCGAAGAACACGGCGGCGTAGGCGAGGTCCACCATCAGCTCGGAGGTGTCCTTGGACTCCGCGAGGAGGTCCTTGACGGTACGTCGCGGCGTCTCTGGCATT
>JBOGXL010000199.1:0-3883 GCA_050694575.1 Actinomycetota bacterium
GTGACCGGCATCGACCACCGCGTGCTCAGGACGTACCTCGCCAACCTCGAGACTCGTGGCCTTCAGCGCACCTCGATCCGCCGGCGGGCATCGGTCATCCGGCGCTTCTACCGCTTCTGCGAACGCGAGGGCGTCGTGACGACAAACCCGGCCGAGCTCCTGACGCTGCCCAAGGGCCGGTCCCGGCTCCCGAAGGTGCTGAAGCCGGCGGAGGTGGGCCGCCTGCTGCTGCACGCCGAGTCCAGGACCGACGTCGAAGGAGCCGATGGCCCTGCGCCGGAGGCCTGGCGCGACCTCGCGCTCGTCGAGGTCCTGTACGACGCCGGCCTGCGAGCCGGCGAAGCGTGCGCACTGCGCCTGGACGAGGTGGACCTTGCCCGAGGATGGATCCGCGTCGAGCAGGGCAAAGGCGGGCGGGATCGCGTCGTGCCCATGGCCGATCCGGCTGTGGTCGCCGTCGAGGCGTACCTCGCCCGCGGGCGTCCGTTCCTCGCGCAGAGAGCCGAGGAGCCGTCCGAGTCGCTCTTCCTCAACATGCGCGGACGGGCGATGACGACGCGTGACGTCCGCCGGGTCATTCGCAAGCTCGGCCTCGCGTCGCTCGATGGACGACCGATCTGGCCGCACCTTCTCCGCCACTCGTTCGCCACGCACCTCCTCGAAGGTGGTGCGGACCTGCGGAGTGTGCAGGAGCTGCTGGGGCACGCCGACGTCGGCAGCACCCAGATCTACACCCACGTTACGTCCGAGCGCCTGCGGGCCGTGTACGACGCCACCCACCCTCGGGCGTGAGATACACTTCACCAGCTCCTCGCCAGGGGCGCGCTGCGCGCGATCCTGTGAGAGCAAATACGCACGCTCGGCGCTTCCGGTGACCGTTGGACCACTTCAGTGGGGGCCGAGCGGAGGACGAACCGGAAGGAGTGATCAGGTATGCCGCCGGTAACCAAGCGGCAGCTGCTCGAAGCGGGTGTCCACTTCGGGCATCAGACGCGCCGATGGAACCCCAAGATGAAGCAATTCATCTTCGGTGAGCGCAACGGCATCTACATCATCGACCTCGAGCAGACGCTCAACCTGTTGGAGAAGGCGTACGAGTTCGTACGGGACCTCGCCGCACGCGGCGGCACGATCTTCTTCGTCGGGACGAAGAAGCAGGCCCAGGAGCCCGTCGAGCAGTTCGCGGCCAGCTGCGGGATGCCGTACGTGAACCTGCGGTGGCTCGGTGGGACGCTCACGAACTTCCAGACGATCAAGCTCAGGATCGATCGGCTCCAGCAGCTCAAGGACATGGAGGAGCAGAACCTGAACGAGACCCTCCCGAAGAAGGAGATATTGAGGCTGCGCCACGAGCGCGAGAAGCTCGACCGCAACCTCCACGGCATAGCCGAGATGACCGAGCTCCCGGACGCGTTGTTCGTCCTGGATACGAAGAAGGAGCAGATCGCCGTGACCGAGGCTCGGCGTCTCGGCATCCCGATCGTGGCCGTCGTGGACACCAATTGCGATCCGGATGAGGTCGACTACCCGGTTCCCGGCAACGACGACGCCATCCGGTCGGCCAACCTCATGTGTCAGGTGATGGCCGACGCGGTCATCGCCGGGAAAGCCCTGCGTCCGTCCCAGGTCTTCGAACCGGACGAACCGGGGGCCGAGGTCGAGTTGGAGGAACGCGTGGACGTGTCTGCGGAGCGTCCGGTGGAGGCTACAAGCCAGGCCGCCGAGACGGGCGATGCAGCGCCCGTCCCGGTGGGCGAGGAAGCGAGCTCATAGTCATGGCGAGTCAGATCTCGGCGGCCGACGTCGCCAAGCTGCGGCGCGAAACGGGCGCCGGAATGATGGACTGCAAGGCCGCGCTCCGAGACGCCGGCGGAGACTTCGACAAGGCGCGCACGCTCTTGCGCGAGCGCGGCCTCGCCGACGCGGCGAAACGCAAGGGCCGCGAGGCTACGGACGGTTTGGTTCTCGCCTACCTGCACGCGCCCACGCCGGGCCTCCCGCCGCGCATCGGCGTTCTCGTCGAGATGACCACGGAGACCGACTTCGTCGCGAAGACCGAGGACATGACCACTCTCACCCGCGACATCGCGATGCACGTCGCGGCCGCGAAGCCGGTGTACCTGTCGCTCGAGGATGTGCCTCCTGACGTGATCGAGACCGAGGGTGAGCTCGCGCGCAAGAAGGTCGAGGGCAAGCCCGACCACGTCGTCGAGAAGGCGGTCGTGGGAGCGGTGAAGAAGTTCGCGAAGCAGTTCGTCCTCCTCGACCAGCCGTGGGTCCGCGACGAGAAGCAGACGATAGGCCAGCTCGTCGACTCCTACGCCTCGAAGGTGGGCGAGAACGTAGCCGTCCGCCGCTTCGTGCGCTACGAGGTGGCCGAGTCGCTCGACTAGCGTTGTTGAAGAGGAAGGGATGAAGACCGAGTCGAAGGTCGGGAAGCCGGACGCCGGTTCGCCCCGCTATCGACGCGTACTCCTCAAGCTCTCGGGCGAGTCCTTCGGCCCCCCTGAGGGGTTCGGCCTGGAATTCCCGACCATCGCCTACATCGCGAAAGAGATCGCAGCCGTGCGCGATCGCGGTGTGGAGGTAGCCGTCGTCGTCGGCGGCGGCAACATCCTGCGAGGATCCGAGGCCGAGCGAGCCGGGATGGACCGGGCGACGGCCGACTACATGGGCATGCTCGCGACGGTGATCAACGCCCTGGCGCTCCGAGACGCCTTGGAGAAGGAAGGCACGGAGACCCGTGTCCAGACGGCTATCTGGATGCAAGAGATCGCCGAGCCGTTCATCAGAGGACGCGCCCTCCGTCACCTCGAAAAGACAAGGGTGGTCATCTTCGCGGCCGGGACGGGAAATCCCTACTTCACGACGGACACGCCGGCCGTGCTGCGTGCCCTCGAGGTGGGGGCCGAAGCGATCCTCATGGGCAAGCGGGTCGGGGGGATCTTCGACAGCGACCCGATGGACAACGCCGACGCGCGCCTCCTCGTTGACCTGACGTACAAGCAGGTTCTCGAACGTGACCTGAAGGTCATGGACGCGACGGCCGTAGCTCTGTGCAAGGACTACGGCATCCCGATCCACGTCTTCAACCTCCTCGAGTCCGGCAACATCGAGCGGGTTGTGCAGGGCGACGAGATCGGCTCGGTCGTTCACTAGCAGCAAGGGGAAGCGGGCATGTCGACACCTGAGGCCCACACCGTCCTGAGGTCGGCCGACGAGAGGATGCGCAAGGCCGCCCACGTCACGCACGACGACCTCAACACGCTGAGAACCGGGCGCGCGTCCCCGGCCTTCGTCGAGCACCTGATGATCGATGCCTACGGGACGAAGACTCCGCTCAACCAGCTGGCGACGATCAACGTTCCGGAGCCGCGTCTCCTCGTGATCCAGCCCTACGACCGCAGCACCATCGGAGCGATCGAGAAGGCGATCCTGGCGTCCGAGCTCGGTGTCACGCCCTCGAACGACGGCGTCGTCATCCGGCTCCCGTTCCCGCCGCTGACCGACGAGCGTCGCAAGGAGCTCGTCAAGGTCGCGCACCACAAGGCCGAAGAGGGCCGCGTCGCGGTTCGCAACGTGCGCCGGCATGCCAAGGAGGAGCTCGAGCGCCTGCAGAAGGGCGGATCGATCTCCGAGGACGAGCTCAGGCGCGCCGAAAGGGATCTCCAGCGCGAGACGGACCAGCACGTCGTCGAGATCGACAAGCTCCTCGAGCACAAAGAGAAGGAGCTCAAGGAAGTTTGAGCGTCGGTGACCACGACGGCGACGAAAACGCTCGCGTCGTGAGCGCGTCGCGGCGACCCGGTGCCGCGGGATCCGCCGACAAGCCACGTTCGGTCGGGATGGCCGTCGCGACGGGGCTCGTCCTGGCCGTCCTCGT
>JBOGXL010000200.1:0-10226 GCA_050694575.1 Actinomycetota bacterium
AGCGGCGGGGTCAGCGAGACACCCGACTCGTCGAGGAAGACGATCCACGCTCCCCGCGCCCGGGCGTTTTTTTTACCCTGGGCCAGCTGTCCTTGACCCACGCCTCGATCTTCTCGTCGTCGCGTTCCACGGCGCGCTTGGCCGGCCGCTGCAGCGACCATCCCATGGCCTTGAGCAGCTTCCAGACATGCCCCGGGTGGTACTCCACACCCGTGGTCTTGGCGATCACCTCAGCGATGCGCCTGAGCGTCCACAGGTCGGTGCGGTAGCCGTTGGCCACCGGACCCTTCAAAAGCGTCCGCTCCACGCTCTTCAGTTGCGCTGCGGTGAGCTTGGGCGGACGACCGACGTGCTTGGCGCGCGCCAGCGACCGCACACCGCCTGCTCGCCACTCCGCATACCAACGACTGACCGACTGCGCCGACACGTGAAGCTCGCGGGCGACCTCGGCCTGCTTCACCCCGCGCCTGAACAGCTTTGCCGCCCGCCGCCGCCGCGCTTCCAACCGTTCGCGATCGAGCTCGCTTCGTCCGGGGCGCTCATCGCGACGCTCCGCACCACGCTTGGGTTCCATGAGCACATTGTCTCACGAAACGCCGCATACTTCACTGATTTAAGCGAAGCCCTTTAGACGCTCTCGGCGACGGCGAGCGCCTGCTCGCGCGTGATCGTCATGTTGTGCGCGGTCTTGGCGTGATCCTGCGCGTTGTCCACGAGCTCATCGTCCGTCTCGCCGCGGACGACGACGCCACAATCGCAATTGATGATCCAGGCCATCGCTAGCCCCCTGTCCTCAGCCGGTCCACGAGCTCGATCATCTCACCCAGACCGGCGATACGAGGGTAGTCCCCTTCGAGATCCGTCCAGCGGTCGTGACGGTCGAGGAGGACGCCGTGCATCCCGAACTCTTCGGCGGGGATGGCGTCGAAGTGCGGGCTGTCGCCCACGTGAACGCTGTTCGGGGCATCGACGCCGACCTCCTGCATGGCCCACTTGAAGATGCGCGGGTCGGGCTTCTCCCAGCCGAGGTCACCCGAGATCGCTATGACGTCGAAGAGCTCCCTGATACCCAGCCGGTCGAGCAGAACCTTGAGCCACCCCTCGAAATTCGAGATGACCCCAATCTTCAGCCCGCGGCGGCGGAACTCCTCGATGGTCGGGAGGCTGTCGGGGAAGAGATCGTAGTTCTCGGGGTCGGAGAACGTCTCGTAGAGGACGAGCGGAGCGTCGGGATCGTGGACACCGAGGAAGTCGAGCAGATCGACGTACAGGTTCGTCCAGAAGGTCTTCGACTCCTCGTGGGACATCGAGAACGTCCGTCCCTCGTCGGCGGCGGCGAGGAAGTGCTGACCGGTGTGCCGCCAGGCGCTGCGCATCGAGTCCACAGCGACGTCGTGGCCGCGCTCACGGAGAACTTCGGCACTGAGCTCCGACCACGACGGCCGGGGGCTCAGGAGCGTTTCCCCGGCATCGAAGAACACCGCCTCGATCAACCCGCAGCCTCCTTCTGCAACTTTCGCCACAGCTCGTCCACCTGCTTCTCGAGCTCGCCGAGGCCGCCGTCATTCGTGAGGACGTGATCGGCGATCTTCAGTCGCTCCTCGCGGGAGACCTGAGCGGCCATGCGGGCCTTGGCCGTCTCCGACGGAACGCCCTTGGTCTCAAGATGTCGCAGCTGGGTGTCCGGCGCCGCGTCGACAACGATGACGGAGGCGGCGTTGCGCCGACTCCCCTCCGGTGACTCGGCCATCAACGGGACGTCGAGGACGGCGATGTCGTCGTCCTTGAGCGCTTGGAGATCTTCCACCACCCGCACACCGACGGCCGGCCAGACGATCGACTCGAGGAGCTTCCGTTTCTCGGGATCGGCGAAGACGATCGACGCGAGCTTCGCGCGGTCGAGCGTGCCGTCGGGGGTGAGGATGTCGGTCCCGAAGGCTTCGACGATCTTGTCGAAGACCTCGGTCCCCGGGCGTTGCAGCTCGTGAACGATCGCGTCCGCGTCGATGATCTTCGCTCCGCGCTCGGCGAGCATCGCGCAAACGGTGCTCTTGCCCGAACCGATACCGCCGGTGAGGCCCACGACGTAGGCCATCGAGGTGTTAGGAGCCTTGCTTCATGTCCCGGACGATCGCTTCGAGCGTGTCCGGTGCCGGCTCGGGACCCTCGTCGGATTCGGCTTCCTTCTTCTTCTCTTCTTCGGCCTCGGCGGGTGCTTCCGGCTCGGGCGTGATCTCGGGCTCCGGCTCGAGCTCGGCCTCCGGGCGCGGGCCGGCGTCGGGCTGCAGGAACTCCTCCTGGCTGAGCGGCGCCTCGTCCGGACCGCCTTCCACGGCCTGCTTCACCGAGAGCGAGATACGACGCCGCTTCGGCTCGATGTCGAGCACCTTCACCGGGGTGCGGTCGCCCACCGAGACGACCTCGGCGGGGGCTTCGACATGGCGGTGGGCGAGCTCGGAGATGTGCACGAGGCCCTCGAGCCCCTCGCCGACCTCGACGAAGGCGCCGAAAGAGACGAGCTTGGTGACCCGTCCCTCGATGACGTCGCCGGGAGCGTGGCGCCGGCCGAAGGCTTCCCACGGATCTTCCTGGGTCGACTTCAGCGACAGCGAGATCCGCTCGCGATCGAGGTCGACGTCGAGGATCTCGACGTCGACCTCCTGGCCGACCTCGACGACCTCGGCCGGATCCTCGACGTGCTTCCACGAAAGCTCGGAGACGTGCACGAGCCCGTCGATGCCGCCGAGATCGACGAAGGCACCGAACTTCACGATGGACGACACCTTGCCGCGACGGATCTCACCCTTCTTCAGCGTGTCGAGGAGCTCCTTGCGCGACTCGGCCTGCGTCTCCTCGAGGAACGCGCGGCGTGACAGAACGACGTTGTTGCGGTTGCGATCGAGCTCGATGACCTTGCACTCGAGCTTCTGCCCAACGAAGGGATGCAGGTCGCCCACGCGACGGATGTCGACGAGCGAGGCGGGCAGGAACCCACGAAGGCCGATGTCGACGATCAGACCGCCCTTGACGACCTCGATGACGGTGCCCATGACGCTCTCGCCGTGCTGGCGGACCTCCTCGATCCGTCCCCACGACTTCTCGTACTGGGCGCGCTTCTTGGACAGGATGAGACGGCCGTCCTTGTCCTCCTTCTGGAGGACGAGCGCGTCGATCTCCTCACCGACCTTGACCTCCTCGCGGGGGTCCACGTCGTGGCGGATCGAGAGCTCTTTGATGGGGATGACGCCCTCGGACTTGTAGCCGATGTCGACGAGGACCTCGTCCTTGTCGATCTTGAGGACGTGTCCGGTGACGACGTCGCCGTCGTCGAAGTCTTTGAGTGAGTCCTCGTAGGCCTTGGCGAGCTCGTCGCCCTCGAGATCGCCGTTGGAGGAAACAGGCGTACTGCTACTCGTCGCTTCTTCGGTTTCCATGCGGTAGGAGAAAAACCTCCCTGAGAGATCTCCCCGGCCGGAGCCGGAGGAACCCCCAGCTTACCCGACGCCGGGACACCGAGCCGATGGGGGCTCGGTCGGGGCTAGGCGTGGGCTTCGGCCCAGTTCCGGCCGGTATGGACCTCCACCGCCAGGTGGCAGCGGAGGTCGGCCGCCCCTTCCATCAGCGCCCGGACGACTTCCGAGGCCTCGTCGACCCGCTCTTGCGGAACCTCGAACACGAGCTCATCGTGCACGGTCAGCAACATCCGTCCGAGCTCAGGCGACGCGATCAGCTTGGCGTCCACGTCGATCATCGCTCGTTTGATGATGTCGGCGGCGCTTCCTTGGATCGGTGCGTTGAGGGCCATGCGCTCCCCCATCGCCCGCACGCGGAAGTTGCTCGACCCGAGCTCGGGGAGATAACGCCGGCGGCCGAACATGGTCGTCGTGAAGCCTTCGACACGGGCCTGTTGGACCTGTCGCTCGAGGAACTCGAGCACCTTCGGGAACTGCGCGTTGTACGCGTCGATGAAGGCCTGCGCTTCCTCGTTGTCGATACCCAGCCGCTGCGAGACGCCGAACGCCGTCATCCCGTACGCGATTCCGAACGAGAACTGCTTCGCGTAATCGCGCATCTGCGGCTGCACATCGTCGAGCTTCACGCCGTAGACCTTGGCCGCGATGGCCGAGTGGTAGTCGTGCTTGGACGCGAAGGCTTCGAGGATCCCTTCATCCTCGGAGAGATGCGCCAGGACGCGTAGCTCGATCTGCGAGTAGTCGGCCGATATCAACATGTGACCCTCGGGGGCGATGAAGGCGCGGCGGATCTGACGGCCCAGCTCGCCACGGATCGGGATGTTCTGCATGTTCGGGTTGGTCGAGGCGAGACGCCCAGTAGCCGCGGACGATTGCAGATACGTGGTGTGGATCCGTCCCGTCTTCGCGTCGATCAGCGGGAGCAGCGCGTCGGTGAACCCCGTCTTGAGCTTCGCCACCTCGCGGTACTCGATGAGCTCCTCGACGATCGGATGCGCGTCGCGGATCTTCAGCAGCTCGGCGTGATCGGTCGAGAACCCGGTCTTGATCTTCTTCGTCCGGGGGATATCGAGCTGCTCGAACAGGATGCGCTGGAGCTGGGGGGTCGAGTTGACGTTGAACTCCTCGCCGGCGCGCTGGTGGATCTTGTGTTCCAGCCCGCGCATCTTGCCGCCGAGGTCTTCGTTCAGCTCCTCGAGGTACTCCCTGTCGACGAGGATCCCCTCGTGCTCCATGCGCGCGAGCACGCCCACGAGCGGGAACTCGAGCTCCGTGGCGAGCTCCCACATGCCCCGTCCGCGTAGTCGCTCGACGAGGACGGGAGCGAGCGCGCGAACGGCGGCGGCCGACGTTGCGACACGGTCGGGCGTGTCGGGCTCGAGGTCGAGCGCCGCTTGCTTGCCGCGCTTCGTCGGTTTGTCCGGGACCTCCTCGAGCTTCACCCCCAGGTAGCGCTGGACGACGTCGGCGAGCGCGTAGCCGCCCGGGAGCCCGGGGTCGAGCAGATAGGCCGCGATCTGCGTGTCCACCTCGAGACCCTCGAGCGAGCCGTCGGCCTCGAGCATCCGGCGGTGAAGCGGCTTCGCGTCGTGCGCGTACTTCGGACGATCGGCATCCATGAGCCACGCCTTGAAGGTCGATATGGCCTCCTCCAACGGCGCGACCGACGCGCAACCCTCCTCGGTGCAGAGCGCGAGCCACGATGAGTCCCACGCGACGCCGGCTTCCTCGGTGGGCTCTGCTCCCAGCGTCAGCTGATCGACGCGTCCCACCTCGAGCAGCGGCGCGTCGGCGGAGACCGCCGGCGTCAGGTCGTACTCCTTGATCCGCTCGTACAGCGTCGGGAACTCGAGGGACGTGAAGAGCTTCCGCACCTCCTCGTCGTCCCACGGCTCGAGCCGGATGTCGTCCGGGCCGAGGTCGAGCTCGACGTCGGTCAGGAGGTGTCCGAGCTCCTTGTTGATGCGGAGCTGATCGGCCATCTCGCCGACGCCCGTGCGGATCTTCGGTGTCAGATCGCCGGCGTGTTCGATGACCGCCTCGATGTCTCCGTATGTCTGCACGAGCTTCGCAGCGGTCTTGTCGCCGATGCCCGGGACCCCGGGCAGGTTGTCGGAGGACTCGCCTTTGAGCGCGACGAAGTCGGTCCACTGCTCGGGGGCCACTCCGTACTTCTCGATGACGCCTTCGCGGTCGTAGCGGGCGATGTCGCTGATGCCGCGGCGGGTCATCATCACGCTGACGCCCTCGCCGACGAGCTGGAGGACGTCCCTGTCCCCGGAGACGATGACGATCTCGTCGCCGGTCTCTCGGGTCTGCAGGGCGAGCGTCGCGAGAAGATCGTCGGCCTCGTATCCCTCGAGCTCGATGATGGGGATGCGCATCGTCTCGAGCACCTCGCGCACGAGCGGCCACTGCTCCCGGAGGATGTCCGGTTGCTCGCGCCGATTGGCCTTGTAGTCCTCGTAGCGCTCGTACCGGAAGGCCGGACGGCCCTTGTCGAAGCACACGGCCACACCATCCGGACGCTCGTCGGCCAGGAGCTTGATGAGCATCGACGTGAAGCCGTAGACCGCGTTCGTGACCTGACCCGAGGACGTCATCAGGGTGTCGGGCAACGCGAAGAAGGCCCGGTAGACGAGCGAATGGCCGTCCAGGACGAGCAGCTTGCGCTGGGCCGCGCGTTTCTTGGGGCTCACGCCGCGAGTTTATCGGCGCCCAACGTCTATCTAGGCCAAGGTCTGTCTAGACGGTCGCCGCTCGGTGCTAACCTGAGGTTCCTTCCTCCAACAGCGGTACGAAGAGGTGCCGATTGGCGATTCAGCCCCAGCGCAAGCTGAGCTACGAGGACTACGCCCGCTTCCCCGATGACGGTCGGCGCTGGGAGGTCATCGACGGGGAGGCGTTCTTGGTCCCGAGCCCAGATACCGAACACCAGGACGTCGCCGGGCGTCTTTACCGACGGATCGCGGAGCACCTGGACGCACACGGCGGCGGGAGGGTGTTCATATCCCCGCTCGACGTGATCTTCTCGGACCACGACATCCTCCAGCCCGACGTGATCTTCGTTGCCGACGAGCACGCGTCGGTGATTACCGACAAGAACATCCGAGGGACACCGACGTGGCTCGTCGAGATCGTCTCCGACCCGGTGCGCGACCTGCGCGTCAAGCGCGACACCTACCTGCGCTTCGGAGTACAGGAGTATTGGGCCCTCGAGCCCGAGCTCCGGCGGCTCGAGGTGTTCGTCCCGGGAGCCGAGCCGCTGAGGTACGAGGCGCCGGCTACCGTCCCATCAGGTGTGTTGCCGGGACTGGACATCGATCTCGAGGACGTCCTCGGGCCGGACCGAAGACCCCGGCGTCACTAACCCTCGTAGTCTGTCGGCGTGACGCTCAGCCGACGCAACAGAGCGACACTGGCCGCCGTCACGCGCGTGCTCGTCCCCGACGGGACGGCCATCGGGTTCAGCGCCGACGACCTCGATCTCGTCCAGAAAGTGACCGATGAGGTGGACGGCTATCCGCCCCGTGCGCAGCGCCGGATCAGGCTCCTGCTCTTGGGGACCGAGCACTACCCGTTGCTCAGCGGTCACCGGCGGCGCTTCAGCCGCCTCGGCCCCCGGGAGCAGAAGAAGTTCCTCGCGTCGATGGGCCGCCACAAGCGATCGCCTCTGCGGCGCCTGGTCGTCTCCTACCTCAAGGGCCTCGTCTACGCGAACTACCTCTCGCAACCCGAGATCGAGGCGGCCGTCGGCTACCGGTACGAGTGCGCGCGGCCGAGGGCCGGCGTCGACGCAGCGCCCGAGGAGCAGATCCATCACTGACCGCACGCCCTGGGACACGCTCGTCGGGCCGGCTACCACGGGCGGGGCGTATCCGCGCGAGCTGTGGGGCAAGGCCGATGCCTTCGGTGAGGGAAGCGCGGGCGCCGTCCTCGGCCTGGACCCGCGCCTCGAGGTCATCACGGACATCGACCGCGATCACACCGTGCGTTGCGACGTCGTCGTGATCGGTTCGGGGGCCGGCGGCGCCGTCGTCGCGAAGGAGCTCGCCGAGCGCGGACTCGACGTCGTCGTCGTCGAGGAGGGCGGCTACTTCACCAAGGACGACTTCGTCGGCGCACCCATCGCCCGCTTCCAGAAGCTGGCTCGCGACGCCGGCACAACGCAGACCTTCAGCCGGCGTCCGATCCCGATCCCGCTGGGCAAAGCCGTCGGCGGGACGACCGTGATCAACTCCGGCACGTGCTGGCGGGCGCCGGACAAGGTGCTGCGGGACTGGGAGTCTCGCTGCGGCCTCGACGGCGTCGGACCCGAGCACATGCAGCCGTACTTCGAGCGCGTGGAGCGGACGCTGAACATACGTCCCGTGCCGACCGAGCTGTGGGGACGTAACGCCGAGCTCACGCACAAAGGTGTGAAAGCGCTCGATGTCTCCGGTGGAGCGCTGCTCCGCAACATCACCGACTGCCACGGCTGCGGGACGTGCGCGATGGGCTGCCCGACCAACGCGAAGCAGGCCATGCACATCAGCTATCTCCCCTTGGCGCAGCGAGCGGGAGCCAAGATCTACGCGCGCACGCGCGTCGACCGCGTCTTGACCGAGAACGGCGCCGCGGTCGGCGTCGCGGCAACGACCCTGGACGCCGATGAGCGCGAGCTGGCCACGCTCATCGTGGTCGCCTCGACGGTCGTGGTAGCGGCGGGGACGATCCATACACCCATCGTGCTCAAGCGTTCGGGGCTGGCGGGAAGATCCGGACAGAACGGGCGCAACCTGCGCATCCACCCTGCCGTCGGAGTAGCCGGCGCCTATCCCGAAAATGTCTCGTCATGGAAGGGCACGCTCCAGCCGTACTTCGTCGACGAGCTCTTCGACTCGCACGACGTGATGCTGGAGACGACATCGTCGGTACCGGCGTTGGCCGCGAGCGCGCTGCCCGGCATCGGCCGCGAGGCGCTCGACATGCTGCCCGGGATGCGCATGGTCGCATCGATCGGGCTGTACGTGTCGGACACGTCGGCCGGGCGTGTGCATCTGCTGCCGCGCTCCCGGGAGCCGATCATCCGTTACCACCTCAACGAGACCGACTGCCGCAAGCTCCTCGTCGGCATGCGCCTGGCGGCCGAGATCCACCTCGCCGCCGGGGCAATGGTCGCGCTCGTCGGGCTGCCGGGATTGCCGGCAATCGGGTCGACGGCGGACCTCGACAAGATCGTCGAGGGGAACTGGAAGCCGACCGACGTTCGTCCCACGGCCTTCCACCCGATGGGCACCGCTCGGATGGGACAGCCCGGAGAAGGCGTCGTGGACGCGTTCGGCAAGCACCACGACATCAAGAACCTCTACGTCGCCGACGGCTCCGTCTTCCCGACATGCGTGGGCGTGAACCCGCAGGTGTCGATCATGGCCTTCGCGACGAGAACCGCCGTTCGGATCGCAGCCACGCCTTGAACGGCCCTTAGAGAGCTCACGCGATCAGCAGCGTGTCCTACGTAGGAACTCGTCCAGCGAGACTTGTTCATCGACGTGCCAGACCTTGCCGACATCGAGGTCCGACAACCTGACACCGATCGACGGACTGATGCGCGTTGTTTCAAGTGTCACCAGGAGCAGCCAGTTCGACGGCAAAGGCGTGCGTAGAGGCACGACGGTCTCGAAGCCACGAGGAGCATCGCCGACGATGAATCGGTCCACTTGTCGAGGTTCACTGGCGACAATCTCCCAGTAGACTGGGCGGGCCACATCCCCGTCAGACCGAAACTGCGCTCTTCCAATTTGTAGGCGCTTGGCCTTGTCCTGCCCGCAGTGCTGATAAAGGACTTCGACGCCCTGAGAGGTGCGTCTAATTCCGAGCGCTGGCTCAGGGCCACACGATGAAAGGCTAATCATCAGGCAACCGGCCATCAACAAGCGGACAGCCCCTAGCACTTGTAACCGCCCCCGGCCAAACCAGCCCACTTTTCGAAGAAGTTCTTGCAACCCGCGTATCTGCCGCGCGCACCCCAGATCCACGACACTGCCTCAGCAAGGAGGTAGAGCGGAACGAATAACCATCCGAACAGTGCCCATTGGTCTGCGTGCTTGGTCTCATGTGCGAGCAGTCCCGCGGACACAACGGGTGCCGTCGTAATGTACGTGTTGCCGATAGTCATACCACCGCGGAATCCGGCCCAACGCGCTCCAGTGCAGACCACCATAAGTCCCTTCCTCCATTTGCACGTGGCCCCCTGAGAACGAGCAATCGCCCACCCAGCCACGGTCCAGCGGAAGTTTTTCTTGTACCGGAAGATGTGCCACATCCGCTGACACCAGTCGCAGAATCGACCGTCCAGGTCGATCGCATTTACCGGATCACCTCCGCCGTACTCGTAGTCATTCGCCGAACCACCCTCGACGGGATCGACCTCCAAAAAGCGTCCCAGAGCAGGAACATAGGGCCGAGCGCCCATTTCGATGGTCGCGATCCCAGCTTCGGCCTCGAAGGGTCGCTGATGCTGCCCGAGCCAGCCGTGGTCGAACGAACCCGCGGAGTTGTCCGGCACAGCACCGAGCGCTTCGCCGAAGGGATCGTAGTGACGAGTAGAGCCGTCCTTAATTCCGGTAGCGTTCGCTACAGCGAAGACGTCGCCGTGGAGGTTCGGATAGCTCCAGACATCGCCGGCGGTTCGCTTCGTTATCATCGCGCCACCAGGGAGTGGAATAGTCCTCTCGATCACGACGATGGCGCCATCGAGCACGAAGCCGGCAG
>JBOGXL010000201.1:0-7363 GCA_050694575.1 Actinomycetota bacterium
TGAGCGAGAACACCCGGGAGATCCTGCACCGAGAGCAGCAGGTAGTACTGCGACTCCATCTCGTCGATAGGAAGGACACGCTTCGTGAAGTAACACGTGCAGCCGAGGGTGCGTCCGCCCGTCATGAGGTTGCGCGCGGCGGCCACGATGTCGCCGGCTACCGCCGAACCGCTCGGATCGCCTCCGGCGCCGCGTCCGTAGAACATCAGGTTGCCTACCGTCGCGCCTTCGACGAAAACGGCGTTGAACGAATCACGGACGGCAGCCAACGGATGGTTGCTCGGCAGCATCGCGGGGTGAACCCGGACGGCGATCTCACCACCGATCTCCTCGGCGATGGCGACGAGCTTCACCGTGTAGCCGAGCCGTTGAGCGAACTCGATGTCACGGTGAGTGACGTGCGAGATCCCCTCGCGGTAGACGTCGCCGGCGACGACGCGGGAACGGAAGGCGATGGACGCGAGGATCGCGGCTTTGGCCGCCGCGTCGAAGCCCTCGATGTCCGCCGTCGGGTCTTCTTCGGCGTAGCCGAGACGCTCGGCCTCGGCCAGCGCCTCCGTGAAGGACACGCCGCCCTCGCTCATGCGCGTGAGGATGAAGTTCGTCGTCCCGTTCACGATGCCTATGACTCGCCGGATCCCTTCGCCGGCCAGGGATTCCTTGAGCGGTCTGATGAGCGGGATCCCTCCGGCCACGGCCGCCTCGAAGTACATGTCCACGCCCCGCTCGTCCGCGGCCGCGAAGAGCTCGGATCCCAGGGTGGACAACAGCTCCTTGTTCGCCGTGACGACCGGCTTGCCGAGGTCGATGGCCTGAAGGATCGAGCTCCGGGCCGGCTCGATGCCGCCCATGGCTTCGACGACGACGTCGACGCTCGGATCGGCGACGACCTCGGCGGGGTCGTGAGAGAAGATCGCGTGGTCGAGATCGGCGTCCCGCTTCTTGGCCAGGTTGCGTACGGCCACGCGCTTGATCACCACGGGCACGCCGACGGCCCGCTCGACGGCCTCGCGCTCGCGCAGGAGGTGTCGGGCCGCTCCGGATCCGACGATCCCGCAGCCGAGGAGCCCGACGCCGATCGAGGATCGGCTGGGAGCGTCGCTCATCAGCCCAGGATACGGGCGTGTCGGGGGCGCCTTCTCCGAGGTGGCTACGGGCCGGGGTGCTGCACGACGCGCCGCGCTATGGCTTCGGTCTCGAAGAACTCGTCGACATCGGAACGGTCGGGCGCCGGCATCGACCCGCGCAATACGCGCCGAGACGTCGCGAGGCTGAACTCGTTCGACCCGCCGTAACCGATGAGCACGTACGCGGGCGCATCGTCGGGGATCGCGGCCCATCCGATGGGTAGGGTCCAGCAGCCCTGGCAGAACGCGTTGTCGCCCGGCCCGTACGGCGTGAGCACGGGCACGCCCGGCCCGGACGCCCAGTGCGCTCCCCCGTCGTGGCGGCCTTCCTGCGGACGCGCTTGCGCAGTGTGCTTCACCAGATCGCGCAGCTCGTTCACCGTCAGCTTGCCGTCCTTCAGGGGGCCCGACCGGATCCCGCGCGCCCGCCCCCGGGCCAGCACGCCCCCACGTGCACCGATGCCGCCGTCGCCGAGCAGGCGTCGCGCCTCGAGCAAGGCGGCGGCGCCTGCGCCGGCCGCGTACGGAGAGGCCGCAGATGTGCAGCACGCAAAGGCGTTGCCCTCGACGCCCCTGATCGAGTGGTTCCCGGCGGTCAGGCCGCGGTAGCCGTCGCTCACCACATGCGGCGGCGCACCGCTCCAGTGGGCGATCTTGCCGTTGTCGTGAGCTCCCACCCAGACCGCGTTCGGCACCAGCGTGGAGCCCAGCTGCGTCGGCCAGGTCGTCCAACCGAGAGCAAAGGCGGCGCCGTTACCCGACGCGAAGTACACGAGGTGGCGTTTGGCCGCCTCCTCGAGGCTCCGCGAGAATCCTCCGCCGCTCGCTTCGTCCACGGCCCACGCTGCCGGATGCGGGACGAGGTTTGCCCACGAGTTCGTCTGGACGTCGATCCAGCCTTGGTCGGCGGCCCACTTCACCTGCTCGGCGCCGAGCCCTTCGATGGACACGATCCGGCACTCGGGACACAACGACGTCCCGCGCCCGGCCATCCTCGACGCCGTCATCGTCCCGTGGCCGTAATCGTCGAGGATCGGGTAGTCGGGACAGTCGTGGACGGCCCACGGCGGCGGAGTGAAGGAGTCCTGGGGCGTCGGACACCAGACACCGCCGGGCGAGAACCTCGTCGCGGCGATGATCCGCGTGCCCGGTATCCAGAACACCTTCCCGGTGAGCTCGGCCGCCCCGTCGGGATCGTTCCACTTGCTCAAGAGTCGATCCCAAATCTTGCTGTCGGCCTTGAAGGCCGCCTCCCACGACTCGGCGTCCAGCGTCAGGCGCAACGCCTCGGCGTCGCGCGGATAGCCGGGGATGTACTTGGACGGGTGCGTGTACGCGAGCTGCGATCGGTCGCGGAACACCTCGTGGTACGGGTTGATGCCGCTGTCGATGTGTGCGATCACCACGCGGGGGGTCGCTGCGGCCCGGGCCGTGGGTTGAACGAGCTGCGCCGCGACAAGCACGCCGAGCGCCACGGCTCCGACAACCGCCCGCGAGGCCCTCAAACAGACTCCAACCGCACGAGGTCTTCGAACGACTCGCGACGCGCGAGCGTCCTCACCTCTCCCCCGAAGACGGCGACGACGGCCGGCTTCGGCTGCTTGTTGTAGTTGGACGCCATCGCGTACCCATACGCTCCCGTGGCGGCACAGGCGAGGAGCTCACCGGCCTCGACGTCGGGCAGCGCGACATCGTGCCCGATGAGGTCTCCCGTCTCGCAGAGCTTGCCCGCTATCGTCACCACTTGATCGTGCGGTGCCTCCGGACGGGTCGCCGACAGGTACATGTACCGCGCCTGGTACAGCGGCACGCGGATGTTGTCCGACATCCCGCCGTCGACGGCGACGAACCGCCTGACGCCGGGCACGTCCTTGATGGTGCCGACGCGGTACAGGGTGACCATGCCGGGTCCGATGTTCGAGCGGCCCGGCTCGACCTTCACCGTCGGAGCCGGTGTCGAGGCCCGCTCGGCCTCCGAGGCGACGGTGTCGTGCAGCACCTTCGCGAGGTCCTCTATCGACGACGGGGCGTCGGACGCAAGGTAGGCGATCCCGAGTCCGCCACCCAGAACCAGCTCCGGCAGCTCGAGGGCTGTGGCACGGCGAGCACCGGCGAGGAATCCGACCATCTTGCGTGCTGCCTCGGCGAAAGGGTCGAGGTCAAAGAGCTGGGAACCGATGTGCGAATGCAACCCCATGAGCTCAATCTCCTCGATGCGGGCCGCTGCGTCGATGGCTTGCATCGCGGTGTCGCCGATGGTGAAACCGAACTTCGAGTCCTCGATGCCCGTTTGGAGATAGCTGTGCGTATGGACGTCGACACCCGGCGTGATGCGTAGCAGGATCCGAGCGACGACGCCGAGCTCCGCCGTTACGCCTCGGAGCATCTCGAGCTCCGCCAACGAGTCGACGACGATGCGGCCGACTCCCGCCTCGAGCGCTGCGACGAGCTCGTCCCGTGCCTTGTTGTTGCCGTGCACGGTGATGCGCTCGGCCGGGAAGCCGCCGGCCAGAGCCGTGTACAACTCCCCTCCGGCCACGCAGTCGATGCCGATGTCGCCGTCGGCAAGGATGGGAGCGAACGACTTCGTCAGGAAGGCCTTGGAGGCGTAGAAGACGTTCCGCCCTCCGAACGCGTCCCGGTACCGGGCGATGCGGTCGCGGACGTCCGCAAGATCCAAGACGAACAACGGCGTTCCGAACTCGAGCGCGAGATCGGCCGTGTGGCAGCCGCCGATCTCGAGCCCTCCGGCTCGGCCGATGCTCGCCGTTTGCGGGAGCACCTTCTGTAGGTCGTCCCAGCTCATACGTTCACTCTTCCACCCGATCCATGCGCTCGGGTGCCTCCACTCCGAGCAGCCCAAGGGCGTTGCTCAACACCTGTTTCGTTGCTCGCGACAACGCCAAGCGCGCCCGAGTCAGTTTCGCATCCTCCGTGACGACCCGGCACTCTGTATAGAAGCGGTGGAAATGCCGCGCAAGCTCCTCGGCATACTTGGCCAGCCGGTACGGCGCCCGCTGGCGAGCGGCAACGAGAACCGTCTCCTCGAATCCCGCTATGGCGCGCATGAGCTCGACCTCGGCCTCGTGTCGCAGCTCGTCCCAAACGATCTCGCCCTGCTCGACCACCCCTTCCTCGGCGGCATGACGCAGGATGGAAGCGATCCGGGCGTGCCCGTATTGGACGTAGTACACCGGGTTCTCGAGGGACTGCCGCTTCACTTCGTCGATGTCGAAGCGGATGGTGTTCTCAGCCGATCCGCTGAGCAGCGTGTACCGAGCCGCGTCCACTCCGACCTCGTCCATCAATTCGTCGAGGGTGACGAAGGTGCCGGCCCTCTTGCTCATCGAGAGCTCGCTGCCGCCACGGACCATGTGCACCCACTGGTAGATGATCACCTCGATGCGCTCGGGATCGACGCCGAGCGCTTGCATGCCCGCCTTGAGGCTCGGAGCGTGGCCGTGGTGATCGGCACCGAGGACCACGATCATCGAGTCGAAGCCACGCCCGACCTTGTCCAGGTGGTACGCGAGGTCGGGCAGCAGGTACGTCGGTTCCTTCTCGCCGAACGACCTCACGACCGGACGATCGCGCGAGTCGCCGAAGTCTGTGGTCCTGAGCCACTTCGCGCCCTCGTGCTCGAAGACGTAGCCGTGCTTCTCGAGCGCCGTGAGCACGGCCTCGACCTTCCCGCCCTCGTACAGATCGCGCTCCTTGAACCACACGTCCATGTGCACGCGGAAGCGCTCGAGGCTGCGCTCGATGCCGTCGATGACGATCGGGTAGGCATGCTCGCGCATGGCCTCTCCGAGCTCCGGCAAAGGCACGTCGGCGTACCCGTCGCCGTATGCGTCCCGTATCCGCTTCGCGATGTCGCGGACGTAGTCGCCGAGGTACCCATCCTGGGGCATGCCGGCGGATCGTCCGAGGAGCTCGAGGTATCGCACACCGACGGAGAGCCCGAAGTTCGACATCTGACTTCCCGCGTCGTTGAAGTAGTACTCGCGCGTGACGGCATAGCCGTGAAACTCCAACAGACGCGCGATGGCGTCGCCGAGAGCGGCGTTCCGGGCCGACCCGATGTGTAAGGGGCCCGTAGGGTTGATCGAGACGAACTCGACGTCCACGGACATGCCCTGGCCTTCGTCCGTGGCACCGAACCGCTCTCCGGCCTCGAGGACACGCCCCGCTATCTCGTACAGCCAGGCGTTGGACAGATGGAAGTTGATGAAGCCCTTCCCCGCGATCTCTGCCTTCTTCACCCAGTCACGTTGCGGCAGGTGCTCGATGATCTTCCGGGCGATCACATCCGGCGGCTTGCGCTCGGACTTGGTCAGAACGAACGCGACGTTGGTCGTCCAGTCGCCGTGCTCACGACGCTGGGGCTGCGTGACGTCGAAGATAGGTGTCTCGGCGGAGCGAAGCTCGCCCGCAGCATGGGCGTGCGTGATCGCTTCCCGGACGAGCGTCCGGAGGTCCCGTTCGATCATTTGCGACGCTTGGCGAGAAGGTCGGAGACGACGGTGAGGAGCTCCGAAGGGTCGAAAGGCTTCGTGACGTAGGCGTCGGCCCCCAGCTCCAGCCCCGCCTTCACGTCGGCACGTTGCGCCTTGGCGCTGACGACGACCAGAGGAACCCCGGCGGTATCAGGTTGTGCGCGCAGCCGGCGAACGACCTCGAGCCCGTCGATGCCGGGCATCATGACGTCGCACACGATCGCATCGGGCGAGTCGCGTCCGACGAGATCTAGGGCTTCCTCGCCGTTGGTCGCGGTCAGGACGTCATAACCCTCGAGCTCGAAGTTCACCCGAAGGAGCTTCAGCACTTGCGGGTCGTCGTCCACGACGAGGACGCGAGGCATTGCTGACCAGGGTAATCTGCTTGTCCGTAGGGCGCCCGTAGCTCAGCGGATAGAGCACCGGCCTCCGGAGCCGGGTGTCGCAGGTTCGATTCCTGCCGGGCGCGCTCTTTGATGTGTCGCGTCATCGTGCACGCGATCGGAGGTTCAGGATCGTCGCTCACTACTTGTGGCCCTTGATAGCGGCCCGGCGGTTTGCCGGTCCCCTGGAAGTCCTTGCTCGGATCGAGCGTCAGTGTGCGCAAGAGCTCGCCGTGTCTCTTGATCACGCGGATGTCGAGGCCGTCGACGAGGAGCCGCACATCCTTGCCGATGTGATCGTTGCCGACGCCGAAGTGGTGCAACTTCGATCGATGTGGTGTAGACGCGCGGTCCTCGACGTCGTCTCGGGTTGTCTGTGATCTGGGACACACCCGGAACCGAGTGTCTCGCAAGGAGAGCGCGGATTACAAGCCTCCGGGCAGAACATCTCACGAATTCGTCCGGCAAGATTTCGGCATGCAAGGCACAACAGCTCCGTGAACTCATGGCGATGAGTGAAGATCATGCGTGCAAGTAGGACGAGATCGCTCGCCGAGAACCAAACCTCGCGAAACGGCGAGCCCAGCGAGCACTCAACGGCGTGGAGACTGTGTCGCCTCTACCATCGGCGCCATTGCTCGAAGGCAGCTAGGGATTCCTCGAGCACTTCCTCCCAGTCGTCGAGTAGCGGCTGCGTCCCCATCTCAACCAGCAGCCTCAGCACTTGCTCGACAGCGACCCGACGCCCGGTTGGGAGGTGCGCGCCCGGAAGCGTCGATATCAGCTCGGCCGCGGCCGGACCGAGATGCAGATGTGGCCACGACGTCGCGGCGGCGGGGTGCCAGTGGTATGCGAACACCTCTCGTTGGTCTGAATCGATGACGGCGTACACGTATCCCGTCGTCTCGACTCGCCATGGCCCGACGCCCGGCTGCGGTTCTTCGATGACCCGATAGCGCATGCTGACGATCAATCCGAAGCCGAGATCTCCTGCGAGCTGAGCTGGGAGCCCGTTGTTGAGAAGGGCAGTGTGATCAGCGCCCGGGTGGTAACCGCCGCCGACAGTCAGGACGCTGCGTGTGAACCTCGAGAGTGTCCGTTGAAGCGGGCCGAGGAACTTCTGAACAGCATCGTGCGGAGTCCTACCCGGCAACAGGCTCCTCGACGAGGGGCAGCAGCATCACGACTGCGAGGACTGCCGTACGATCCTCGTCCTTGAAGTCGCCTGCCCTCCACGCGGCGAGAAACTCGTCACCGCTCATGCCGAGGTAATGACGCGCGGCTGCATCGAAGACCTCTCGTGCCCGGGCGGGGGAGAGCTCTTCAATCTGTGGCTCGGCCTCTTCGGCCCGAATCG